>SVDG01000033.1 GCA_015057875.1 Lachnospiraceae bacterium
AAAAGAAGGCTGTAATAAGGCGGCTTCCCGTTGTTGAGACCCTCGGCTGTGCTGATGTTATATGTTCAGATAAAACGGGTACCCTTACTAAAAATGAGATGAAGGTAGTAAAGTGTTTTGGTTTTTCAAAAAATGATGATGAAATACTTAAAACAGGAGCCTTGTGCAACAATACCGTTTATGACGGGAAAGTATTTAAGGGCGAGGCTACTGAAAAGGCACTATTTGAAGCCGCATACAATGAAGGAACTGTAAGCGAAATCGAAAAAGAGGTATATAGCAGGATATATGAAATACCATTTAATTCTGAAAGAAAGCTTATGACGGTCGTTCATAGGAAGGAAAGCGGAAAATATATAACCTCTGTTAAGGGCGCTTTTGATGTGCTTATAAATAAATGTGATGCTGTGCTTATTAACGGAAAAATGGTTCCTATGGATGAAAGATATAAAATAAGACTTGCTGAAGAAAACAGGGATATGGCAAAAAAAGCACTTCGTGTGCTTGGTGTGGCGATGAAGGAAACAAAAGAACTGCCTGATAAGGTAGAGGCAGAAAAGGGGCTTACTCTGGTTGGCCTTGTGGGTCTTATGGACCCGCCAAGGGAAGAGGCAAAAGAAAGTGTAGCTCTTTGCAAAAAGGCAGGGATACGCCCTGTTATGATAACGGGAGATCATATTTTAACTGCCCTTGCTGTTGCCGGGGAGCTTGGTATATATAGAGAAAATGACCTTTATCTTACGGGAAACGAGATAGAGGATATGACAGATGATGAGCTGAAAAAAAGAGTTCCGTTTTGTACGGTTTTTGCTAGGGTATCACCTTTTCATAAGCTGAGGATAGTTGAGGCATATAAAAATAACGGAAGCATAGTGGCTATGACTGGGGACGGCGTAAACGATGCACCAGCCCTTAAGGCTGCCCATATAGGCTGTGCTATGGGATTAAATGGCACGGATGTGGCAAAAGGTGCGGCAGATATGGTAATAATGGATGATAACTTTGCAACTATAGTTGAGGCTGTAAGAGAGGGCAGGGGTATTTACCGTAATATAAAAAAGGCTGTTCATTTTCTTGTTTCAAGCAATATAGGAGAGGTAATAACGATATTTGCGGCCATGCTTTTTGGCTGGAGTGTACCGCTTTTGCCTATTCAGCTTTTGTGGGTAAACCTTGTAACGGATGCGTTGCCTGCCATTGCCTTAAGCTTTGAAAAGACGGATGATGATATAATGACGATCCCACCTCTTAAGACGGAAACGAGTATGTTTTCAAATGGACAGGGGTTAAAAATAGCCCTTGAGGGGATAATGATCGGTATGCTTGCCCTAATTGCATTCGGAACAGGCCATATTTATTTTGATGCACCTTATGAACATATAACAGGCAGAACAATGGCATTTGCTGTGCTTAGCATATCCCAGCTTGTTCACGTTTTTAACGTAAGAAGTGAAAGATCGATCTTTAAAACAGGCGCGGGGGGAAACAGCCTCCTTGTAATTGCTTTTGTTATCGGCATAATAATGCAGGTGTCGGTAATAACAATACCTCTCTTTGCTTCTGTATTTGGTGTTACTGTACTTGGATTCAATGAATGGCTTATAGTTGCCTTGCTTTCTTTATCTCCGATTCTTATTGTGGAGATAGAAAAGCTTTTTTTAAAAAGAGGAGATAGCTGAAGTATGTAGTCCATATCCCTTATGGGATATGGATTTTTTCTTTAATATATATAAACGGGGAATTTCACCCCGGGATTATTTAATGTCTGTAACGGCTTTCTCGGCAAAGGTAGTGTCTATAAATTTGTCAAAGGGCACCCTTGCACCAAGCTCTCCGCCTTCCTCCATGATATCCTGTATAAGTGTAAATCCGTCTTTGTCAAACATAGGGTCTTCCTTCCATGTATCCTGTGCTTTATATCTGTCTATGATCTTTGTAAGTGATGAAACTTCGCTTTCTGTAAAGAAAGGCGCAACTACCTCGGCTATTTCCTCCGCACTATGGCTGTTTACCCAAAGCTGACCCTTATAGATAGCATTGGTAAAACGCTGTATTATATCGGGATTTGCTTCTATATAGCTTTTTTGTGCCATATAAACGGTGTAGGGGATATATCCGCTTTCTGTACCAAGGGATGCGGCAATATATCCGCCGCCGTTTTCTTCTATTGCAGTTGCTGTAGGCTCAAACTCTGCTGTGAAATCTCCCTCTCCGCCAGCAAAGGCACCCGCTGTTGAGGTAAAGGCTATATTATTTATTATTTCAACATCCTCACCGGGTATTATGCCTTTTTGTTTTAACACATATTCAAGAACGAGCTGGGGCATTCCGCCAGTTCTTCCGCCTATTATTTCCTTGCCTATTACATCCTCCCATTTAAAGTTGTTATCTTCTCTTGATACAAGGAAGTTTCCTGCCCTTTGTGTAAGCTGGGCAAAGGCTTTTGCGTGATCTTCACGACCTTCGTTATACACATAAATACCAGCCTCTGTTCCTAAAAGGGCAATGTCTGCATCACCGGAAATAAGTGCTGTCATAGATTTATCTGCACCATTACCTACACTTAACTCAACATCAAGTCCTTCTTCTTCAAACATTCCAAGCTCAAGGGCAACGTACTGGGGTGCATAAAAAATGGAATGAACGACTTCGTTAAGTTTTACCTTTTTAAGACCACTTTCATCTTTAGTGCAGGCTGTAAGTGAAAAGGCGGTAAGTACAGCTAAAGAAAGTGAAGCTAAGCATAATCCTTTCTTCATTTTTTATTTTTCCTCCCGAAAAATTTATAATACACTATATTCTTTAGGTGCTTTAAAGGTGTATGGATATTTTTTCGGTAATTTAAAATATTTTAAATGATTATTAGAGAGATTTGGTATATAATATAATCGGCATAGGTATACACTTTGGCCAAAAAACTAACGGAGGCACATTATGCTTAAGAAGATCATGCTCATAGACGGTAACAGCATTGTCAACAGAGCTTTTTACGGATTACCTTTACTTACAAATTCCGAGGGCATTTATACAAATGCAGTTTATGGATTTTTAAATATTTTGTTCAAGCTTATGGATGAAGAAAACCCCGATTATCTGGCGGTAGCCTTTGACCTTAGTGCACCGACATTCAGACATAAAATGTTTGAAGGCTATAAGGGTACAAGAAAGGGTATGCCCGATGAGTTAAGAAGCCAGATGCCTATATTAAAAGAGGCACTTACACTTATGGGTATAAAGCAGTTTGCACTTGAAGGCTATGAGGCAGATGATATCCTCGGCACACTTTCTTTAAAGGCGGAAAAAGAGGGGATCACCCCTGTTATAATTTCGGGTGACCGTGACCTTTTACAGCTTTGTGATGATAAGCTTATGGTAAGGATACCTAAAACGAAAGGCGGTAAAACAGAGATAGAGGATTATCTTGCAAAGGATGTGCTTGCAAAATATTCTGTTACACCTACTGAATTTATCGACCTTAAGGCTCTTATGGGCGACACATCCGACAATATCCCCGGTGTGCCCGGAATAGGCGAGAAAACAGCAACAAAAATAATAATGGAATATAAAAACATTGAAGCAGCTATTGAAAATGCTACAGAAATAAAGCCTAAAAAGGCATCTGAAAACCTTGTTACTTATGCTGAACAGGCAAGGTTAAGCAAACTTCTTGCAACTATCAACCGAAATGTTCCCATGGAGGTTGATTTTAACGAAGCAAAGGCGTTCAGCGGCATTTCTGAAGAGGCTTATGAGCTTTTTAAGAAATATGAATTTAAAAGCATACTTTCAAGGTTTGCGGAGCCAAAGACAGAAAGCGTGGTAAAAACCGATTATGCTTATATAACAGATGCTGAGCAGATAAAGGCATTCCTTGGAAAAATTGAAAAAAACACTCCTGTTTCCTACGTTTTGTATGAGGGCGGAGTTAGTGTATATTCAGAAAAAACAGGCGGTGCCTGTCTTGAAAACAAGAATGCTTTAAAAATATTTAAAGACTTTTTTGAGGATGATGCATATCTTAAGATCGGCCACGATATAAAGGCGGATATCCATCTGCTTGATAAATACAGCATAAAATACGGAAAAATATATTTTGATACAGCTATAGCCGGTTATGTTTTAAATTCAACAAGAGATAGCTATAACTATGATGACATTGCCAATGAGTTTTTAAGCGAGGTATATATATCCGAGGAAGAGCTTCTCGGTAAAGGAAAAAGCAAAAAATCTATTATGGATATTGAGGCGGAAAGAAGAACAGATTTCCTTTGCAAAAATGCAGAGGTTTATTTCCGTGCCGCAAAGATAATGGAAGAAAAATTAAGTGAAAACGGTCAGGAAGTACTTTTCAGGGAAATAGAGCTTCCGCTCATAAAGGTACTTTATGATATGGAAGTTTTCGGCATAAAGGTCAATAAGGATGAAATAATAAGCTACGGCAATGAGCTTGAAAAGAACATAGATAAGCTTACAGCCGATATTTATAGCCTTGCGGGAGAGGAGTTTAATATAAACTCACCCAAACAGCTGGGTGTTATACTCTTTGAAAAACTAGGTCTTAAGGGCGGCAAGAAAACAAAAACAGGATACTCCACTGCAGCAGATATACTTGAAAAGCTTAAAGGCGAGCATCCTATAATTGAAAATATACTTCTTTACCGTCAGCTTGCAAAGCTTAAAAGCACATATGTTGACGGATTGCTTGCCGTTACAGATGAAAAAACAAGCAGGATATATTCAACCTTTAACCAGACAATAACCGCAACGGGACGATTAAGCAGCACAGAGCCTAATTTACAGAATATACCCGTACGCCTTGAGCTTGGCAGACAGTTAAGAAAGGTATTTATACCGGAAAACGAGGACTATATTTTCCTTGATGCCGATTATTCGCAGATAGAGCTTCGTGTCCTCGCCCATATGTCTCAGGATGAGACCCTTATAAATGCTTTCAAGCATGATCAGGATATCCATCGTCTTACTGCATCACAGGTGTTTAACGTACCCTTTGATGAGGTAAGCACAAAGCAGAGAAGTGATGCAAAGGCTGTAAATTTTGGTATTGTTTATGGTATAGGTGCCTTCAGCTTGAGCCAGGACCTTGGCATAACAAAAAAAGAGGCGGACAGATATATTGAGGGATACTTTGCGAAATATCCAAAAATCAAGGAGTATATGACAAAGACGATCTCCGATGCGAGAGAAAACGGCTATGTTTCAACAATATATAACAGAAGACGTGCTATGCCAGAGCTTAATGCTTCAAACTTTATGCAGAGAGCATTTGGCGAGAGGGTGGCTATGAATATGCCTATACAGGGCTCTGCCGCCGATATAATTAAAATAGCTATGGTAAGGGTATCTGAAAAATTAAAGACCAACAACCTTAAATCAAGGCTTATCCTTCAGGTACACGATGAGCTTCTTATAGAAACTCATAAAGATGAAGTTGAAACTGTTAAAAAAATACTTAAGGAAGAAATGGAAAATGCAGTATGTTTAGCTGTTCCTATGGATGTTGATGTTCATTCAGGCAGAAACTGGCTTGAAGCAAAATAACAGGTGATGATTATGAAAATAATAGGTCTTACAGGCGGAACAGGAAGCGGAAAAGGTTTTGTTGCGTCATATCTTAAAAGTAACGGTGCATATATAATAGATGCGGATGAGATCGCTCACAGAATAATTTTAAAGGGCGAGCCTGCGTATAAAGAGATCGTTGATTTTTTTGGAACAGGTATTCTTGATGAAGACGGGAATATCATAAGAAAAGAGCTTGGTAAAATAGTTTTTTCCGATGGCGAAAAGCTTAAGGTGCTTAATAGCTGTACTCATAAGTATATAGGTCTTACTGTGCTTGATGAGGTTAAAAAAGCAGAGGAAGAGCCTGATAAATATAAATTTATAGTTTATGATGCACCTCTCCTTCTTGATACTGATTTTATTGACAGCTGTGATGAGGTATGGTCTGTTTTTGCAGATGCCGACACAAGATGCACAAGGATAATGGCAAGGGACGGCATAACAAAGGAAGAGGCCCAAAAAAGGATAGCCTCACAAAAACCGTGGTCAGTATATGAGGCCGCAAGTGATGTTGTTATAGATAACAGTGCGGGAAATGATGATGTAAAAAAAGAGCTTGATAAACTTATCAGCAGAATATAAGGTGATTTGCTTGAAGATTATAAAGTGGATTCTTATAATTGCCGGTATCATTTTTATATTGGCTGTTGTAGGAAGATATTATCTGATACCTGAGATTTTGCTGCCCACAAAATATAGCGGGTATGTTGAAAAATATGCCGATGAATATAACATTGATAAGTATCTGGTATATTCTGTAATAAGGACTGAAAGCGGATTTAATAATGAGGCTGTAAGCAATAAATCTGCAAAGGGACTTATGCAGATAACGGAAAGTACAGGAAAATGGGCGGCAGAAAAAATAGGTATTGCGGATTTTGATGCAGAGGCTCTGCATGACCCTGAAACAAACATAAGGATAGGCTGCTGGTATCTTTCTTATCTTTTAAGTCAGTTTAACGGCGAACTTTCTACAGCCCTTGCCGCATATAATGCCGGTGACGGGAAAGTAAGAGAGTGGCTTGAAAACAACGATTACAGCAGTGACGGTATTATACTTGATACCATTCCGTATGAAGAAACATTGAACTATGTAAACAGGGTAAGTATGACATTATACCTTTATTTAAAAGTGTACTGATAGCGGAGGTATGCTTATGAAACTGAAAATAACTGCGTTTTTAATGGCTGTTGTTTTTATGCTTTCGGGCTGTGGCAGTGATGAAGAAACAAAAACGGAAGACACAGCCTTAAAAAACGAAGCTGTAACAGACAACAGACAGAGCGGAAACGATATAAGTCTGTATATGCGTCCACCCTCCACCTTTAATCCTTTGCTTAACGAGGATGAAACGGTGGATATGGTGCTTAAGCTTATTTATGAACCACTTATAGCCATAGACGAAAGCTTTAAGCCCTACGGCAATCTGGCGGAAGGCTGGTATTTTTCAAACGAGGGACGCACTATAACCGTAAAACTTAAAAGCGGACTAAAATGGCATAGCGGCAATTCCATAACATCAAACGATGTGGTTTATTCTATCAATACAATAAAAAATTCCGATGCCGGAAGTATGTATAAAAACTGTGTCAGATATATCGAGGATGTTACTATGATAGACTCTCTGACGGTCAATATTGACTTTTCAAGGGCATTTTATGGCAATATCTTCGCCCTTACATTCCCCCTTATTTCTCATCAGGCGGGAAGTGGCCAAAATGTTTATGAGGCATCTGATTCAATGGCTAAGCTTGGTAACGGATCCTATGATTTTGGCTCTTACAGCGTATCACAGAGGCTTGAGCTTGTTAAGACGGATAGCTGTATAGGTAAGGAAGCTGTATCTGAAAGAGTAAATGTTGTGATTTCAAAGGATGAGGATACAGATCTTTATTATTTCACAACAGGAACTACCGACTGTATTTACGGAGAAGCTGTGGATTTTGTAGGTGTATCTCTTCCTGCAAGGAGTGCGGAATATAGCTTCAATACCAACGGGTATGATTTTATAGGTTTTAATTTTGCCAATTCCATACTTAACGATAAAAATGTAAGGAAGGCTGTAGCTCATTGTGTGCCTAAGGAGGAAATACTTAAAGTCATTTATCTGTCTAATGCCTCTCTTTCGGATACTCCCATAAATCCGGAGTCATGGCTTTATGAGGCAGATACGGTAAAATATGATTATGATCTTAATAAAGCAAAGGCTTTGCTTGAAGAAAGCGGCTGGATCATTAACGGAGATAATGCCATAAGAGAAAGAACTGATGAAAACGGGAAATCAACCCTTTCTCTATCTATCCTTGTAAACAGCGAGAATGAGCAGAGAAGACAGATAGCAAAGCGTATTGCAGATGAGCTTATGGCGGTAGGATTTGATATTGACATAATTGAAGAAGATTTTGAAAGCTACAGCACAAGGATCTCTTCAGGTTCTTATGATATACTTATAGGCGGATGGGAATTATCTATGGATAATGACCTTAATGTGCTTTTTGGAAATAAAGGAAACAATATAATAAGATATAATGATGAGGCTATGAACGGATATATTGAATCAGTTTATGAGGCTGTGGGTGAAGGCAATGTAAAACAGGCCTATGGAAACTTACAGAAATATATAGCGGAGGAGCTTCCTTATATCAGCATAGGCTTCAAAAAAGGAAAGCTCTATACAGGTGATGACGTTGCGGGAGGCAATGAAGCTGTTTTAAGTGATATTTTCGATGGAGTTTATGGATGGAGCAAGAGATAGCCTTCGGAGGTAAAATATGTCAGAGATAAGACAAAACATATTAACGGGCGAATGGACCATATATGCATCTAACAGATTTGGCAAGCCCTATGATTTTAAAAAACATCCCACAAGGGAGGCTGTGGAAAGAAAATGTCCCTTCTGTCCTGGCAGTGAACAGATGACACCAAAGCCCGTTTATACAGACGGAGAGGACGGAAACTGGACAATAAGGGTATTCCCAAATCTTTACCCGGCTCTTTCCTGTGACAGCGTGGCAGATAATGATGATAGATTTTATACAAGCGTATGCGGAAATGGTCACCACGAGGTCGTGGTTGATACACCTGACCATAAGCTTAATATCCATGACCTTTCTGCTGAGGAAATAAATAAGGTGCTTCTTGTCATAAGGGATAGGTATGCCGATATGAAAAACAGGGACGGCGTAAAGTATGTTCAGGTTTTTAAAAATAGCGGTCCTGAAGCAGGTGCATCAATTAATCATTCCCATTGGCAGATAATAGGCGGAGGCCTTGGCGGACTTCAGCAGGATGTTGAAAGAAATAACTGTGACTGGTACTTTGATAAAAACGGAAGATGTCTTATGTGCGACATGATCAGACACGAGAAAAAAGAAGGCAAAAGAGTAGTTGCCGAGAACGAAATGTTTATTGCCTTTGTTCCCTATGCATCCAAGGCGGCCTTTGAGCTCTATATAGTTCCAAAAGAGCATATATGCGGATATGAAAACATGGATGATGAACATATAAAAAGCCTTGCCTTTATTCTTAAGCCTATGCTTGACAAGGTACAGAGGCTGTTTAAGGGGCTTTCCTATAATATCTGTTTTCAGGATATAGTTGAAGGCGACAGAACTGAAACAAGACATTGGTATGCAAGGATACTTCCAAGGATAGGAACATACGCAGGTTACGAATTTGGTACGGGAACATTTATCAATCCCATAATACCTGAATTTGCGGCAGATAAATATAACGAGATGGAGTGATAAAAGCAGGCTTATGCCTGCTTTTTGGTTTTTGGTAAAATCAATTTTATATCGTTTATCTTAATAACACCGCACAAAAATATAAAGACCGTGTATACGACCGATATTGTAACTATATTTATAACTATATGGCTTTTTACGAAGCTTTCGCCTATAGGTATAAACTTAAGGAATACGCCTGAAAGCAGGCTGCAAACTAAAGGTTTAAGCATACAGTTTTTTATATATGGCTTTGTTGCGGAAGCCCGTGCTATTACAAGCATACTTATAGTGCATATTATAAAAAGACTTGCAAACATACCTGCGATAAATGCGTTTATACCTATCTTTTCCATAAAAAGTTCAATAAAAGCAAGGTTTATCACAGAGGACAATATATTGTTTATAAAGATTATCTTCTGTTTGCCGAGGCCGTTCAGTATGCCTGAAAGGGTTATGTGGGTATAGATCAAGGGGCAAAGGGGTGCAAGTTTTATTATAAAAACTCCGAGGGAGCTTTGTTCATAAAGTAGAAATGATGCCTGCTTAGGAAGAAAGATAAACACAGTAAATGCCCAGAAGCCTGCGGTGGAAGAGAAAAGTATCCCTCTTTCGATGGTTGATTTTATATACCTGTCATTTTTTATATCTGTTCTAGCACTTATTGACGGTATAAGTGCTGTTGAAAAAGAAGTAAGTATGGCTGTCGGAAACTGTATAAGAGGCATTGCCATACCGGTAAGCTTACCGTAAACGCTTAAGGCATTGCTTTCTGTATAGCCGTATAAAACAAGTTTCTGGGGTATGAGCATATTTTCAAGGGTTGAAAGCAGAGATGCGAGTATACGCCCTGATGAAAGAGGAAGTGCTGAAGACATGATCGTAAAAAAATGTTTTAAAGGCTTATGTCTGTATTTTAGGGATATAAGTCCTTTTTTCAGTTTTAAAAATGCTATAAATGTAAAAATAAAAGATATTACCTCACCCATAGCAATTCCCGCAGCAGTTACTGCACAGGCCTCAGATAGACCTCTTGGGCTGAAAAAATAAAATATGCCTATAACAGTAAAGACTCTAACAAGCTGTTCAGTTATCTGCGATACGGCAGGGATAGAGGAGTTATGCATACCATAAAAAAAGCCTCTTATGGATGACCCTACAGACATAAAGGGAAAACAGAGAGCAATTATTCTTAAGGAATAAACAGCACGCAAATCATTTATAAATTTGTCTGCTATAAAAGGTGCAAAGAAAAAAACTATAAAACCCGTTATAACACTGAGCGTACCTGTTATGATACAGGCGCAATACAGTATATCCATACTTTCCTCGTATTTTTTAAGAGCATCTTTTTTAGCGGTAAGGGCAGAAACCGTTGTTGTTATGCCTGAGCTTGTTATTGTCCACGCAAGCAGATAAACAGGCATAATAAGCTGATAAAGGCCCATACCCTCTGAGCCTATCATTTTTGTCATATATATACGGTAGCAGAATCCGATTATGCGCGTTATAAATCCCGTTAAAGTAAGTATAAGTGCTCCTGTAAGTATACTTTCTTTTTTCATCATTACCTTCTTAAAATCATTTTCTACAATATTATGTCTTTTGAATTTGATTTATGTTATAGTTAAACCAAAGGGTGATTTTATGTTTGATATAAAAGAAGAGATCAAAAAACTGCCCCATAAACCGGGCGTTTATATAATGAAAAATAAAGATGATGAGATAATTTATGTGGGTAAGGCAGTTGACCTCAAAAAAAGGGTGAGCCAGTATTTCCGTAATTCTTCAAACCATACCGCAAAGGTGCTTACAATGGTTAAGTATATAACGGAGTTTGAATATATCGTTACCGATAGTGAGATGGAAGCCCTTGTGCTTGAGTGCAACCTAATAAAGGAGCATACGCCCAAATACAATATCCGCCTTAAGGACGATAAAAGCTATCCATATATAAAGGTAACGGTAAACGAAGACTTTCCGAGAGTGTTTATAACAAGACGCTTTTTAAAGGACGGAGCAAAATATTACGGTCCAATAACAGATGGCTTTGGTGCAAAGGAGACCACTGACCTTATAAATAAAATATGGCCTGTGCGTAAATGCAGAAGAAAACTGCCCGAGGATATAGGTAAGGAACGCCCCTGTCTTAACTGTCACATAGGTCAGTGCTGTGCACCGTGTGATGGTAGTATCACAAAAGAAGAATACGGTGTGTTTATAAAAGAGATAACGGATTTTCTTGACGGAAAGCACAAAAAGGTTATAGATAGACTAAAGGCCGAAATGGAAGAAGCAGCGGAAGCAATGGATTTTGAAAAAGCTGCATCCATCAGAGATAAGATAATAAAGATAGAAAATCTTACAAGCCACCATAAGCTTTCAAATGAAGGCAGCGGTGACAGTGATGTTATAGCTTTTTCAAGGGCAGAAAGTGATGCAGTTGTTCAGGTTTTCTTTTTAAGAAACGGAAAAATGACAGGTCGAGAGCATTTCTTTATGTCTAATACCGATGATCTTTCGGCGGGAGAGGTAATTACCGGCTTTGTAAAGCAGTTCTATAGCGGAACGGCATATATCCCCAAAGAGATAATTGTTCAGTATGAGCTTGAAGATAAAGATATAATCACAGAAATGCTTTGTAACATAAAGGGATCTAAAGTAAATATAACAGTACCATTAAAAGGCAACAAAGCAAAGCTTGTTGACCTTGCCGCAAAAAATGCAGCAATAACCCTTGAACAGTTTGGCGAACGCTTTAAAAGAGAGCAGATGAGAACAACGGGTGCTGTTAATGAAATAAAGCTTCTTTTAGGGTTGGATAAGCCTCTGTTAAGGATGGAGGCCTACGATATTTCAAATACACAGGGATTTGAATCTGTTGGTGCTATGATCGTTTTTGAAAACGGAAAGGCCAAGAAAAGCGATTACCGTAAATTTAAAATAAAAACAGTATACGGTGCCAATGATTTTGCCAGTATGGAAGAGGTTTTAAGGCGAAGGCTTAACAAGACCATAAATGAGAAAGAGGTATCCTTTGGCAGACTCCCCGATATTATACTGATGGACGGAGGGAAACCGCAGGTTGCGGCGGCTAAAGGTGTTTTATGGGAGTTTGGGCTTGATATCCCTGTTGCGGGTATGTTCAAGGATGATAAGCATAGAACAAAAGGTATACTTTTTGAGGATAGAGAGATCATTCCTGAAAAGAATTCAGAAGGGTTTAAGCTTTTAACAAGGATACAGGATGAGGTACACCGTTTTGCCATTACTTATCACAGAAGTTTGAGGGATAAAAAAAGCTTCCATTGGGTGCTTGATGATATACCTGGCATTGGCGAGGCAAGGAGAAAGGCCCTGCTAAAGAAATTCGGTGATATTGAAAGTATAAAAAACGCAGACCTTGAAGAACTTAAGGACACGGAAGGAATGACTGCTAAAGCGGCAGAGGCTGTGTATGAGTTTTTCAGAACAGGTGAGAGAAAGTTGCAAAATGAATGAATATAGGATACTATAATCGTATCAAAAGGAGGTAATAATATGGACTCCGTAAGAATGGAAGAATTCGTAAATCATTTTAACCTTAAGGTTTTTACTCCCGAAATAGGTTATGAAAACAAAAGGATAACAAAAATAGAGGTAAACAGACCTGCTATTCAGCTTGCAGGATATTTTAATTTTTTTGATGGCGAAAGGATACAGATAATAGGACAGATAGAGCATTCCTATCTTGAAAGCCTTGATCCTGAGTTGAGGAAGGAAAGAATAAGAAAAATAATGAGCTATAATGTACCCTGCTTTATCATGTGTAAGGGTATAGAGCCATTTCCCGAAGTTATGGAATTTGCGAGGGAATTCAGCGTACCAATTTTCGGCACAGAGGTGCGTACATCAGAGATGCTCAGCGAGGCCATAAGATGGTTAAGGTACGAACTTGCGGAAAGTATTACACTGCATGGCGTTTTTGTAGATATTTATGGTGAAGGTATCCTTATTTTGGGTGACAGTGGTATAGGTAAAAGCGAAACTGCCCTTGAACTTATAAAGAGGGGACACCGTCTTGTTGCGGATGATGCTGTGCTTATCAAAAAACTTAACAGCTCTACCCTTATTGGTACAAGTCCTGAGCTTATAAGGTATTTTATAGAGGTAAGAGGCATAGGTATAATGAACGTGAAAGAGCTTTACGGCGTAGGTTCTATAAAAATATCTCAGGATATAGACCTTGTTATAAAGCTTGAACCATGGGACAGCGAAAAATATTATGACCGTATGGGCCTTCAGGAGGATACGATGGAAATACTCGGAAACAAAGTAGTATGTACATCTATACCTGTAAGACCCGGACGTAACCTTGCAGTTATTTGCGAGGCAGCGGCCATAAACTGCAGACAGAAAAAACTGGGCTATAATGCGGCCCGTGCCCTTGCGGAAAGGGTCAACTCCAATATGAAATAAAGGTTGATGTTATGGATATTTTAGAAATGTTTGAAGATTTATTTGACTATTCGGAAGTAGAAACGTCTGTAAGCATGAAGGAGCATACATCCTTTAAAGTTGGCGGTAATGCAGATGTTTTTATAACAGTCAATACACCAATGGAGCTTGCTTTGACAATAAAAGTGTTAAAAGAAGCGCAAATGGATTATATAATAATAGGAAAAGGCAGTAACCTCCTTGTTACAGACAAAGGTATAAGAGGTGCTGTTATAAAATTTGGTGAAAGAATGAGCGGTGTATACAGATTTGACGAAGAGGATGATTCTATTTATGCCGATGCAGGTGCATCTCTTTCATCTATTGCTGCTTTTGCGGCAGAAAATTCACTTACAGGCTTTGAATTTGCATCTGGTATACCCGGAAGCTTCGGCGGCGGCATTTTTATGAACGCAGGTGCCTATGACGGAGAGATGAAGGATGTTCTTGAAAGTGTTTATGTGATGGATAGTGCGGGAGAATTGAAAACTTTGCCTGCAGAGGAGTTAGGGCTTTCCTACAGAAAAAGTCTTGTTGAAGAAAAGGGTCTTATTATTCTTGGCGGAACGATAAGACTTAAGAAAGGCAACAAGGATGACATAAAATCGCTTATGGACGACCTTAACAGAAGAAGAAGAGATAAGCAGCCGTTAAACTACCCCAGTGCAGGAAGTACCTTTA
>SVDG01000034.1 GCA_015057875.1 Lachnospiraceae bacterium
GTGTAAAAAATCAAGAAGCTGTCTTGGTTCCATTTTTATCTCTCCTTATTTAGCCTGAAGCCCACCGTTTTGCCTAGCCATAATGAAAAGGCTGTAATAGCCATATATATGCCTCTTGTTATGTTTTCAAACACTGTAAGGTCTATGAAGCCGCCGCCCTGGGGATAAAACTCAAAATACGGTGCAACACCAACTGTAAGCAGAACGGCATAAATAAGCATTATTATTATAATAATATTAAAAGCTTTTCTTAAAAACTTTTCTTTTGCCTTACCTGCGTTTAAAAAAGCTATTATAAAGCCAAGTACAAATAAAACAAACGGCACAGCTATGTGAAAATAAAAAAATACATCTCCTGTTTTAGCAGATACCTGTGTGTATGTTGAGCCATCGTTATATTCAGCGGATACATCTTTAACAAGACCAAGCATTTTTGCCGGCCAGTACCATTTTATTTTCATATATATACCTCCTTTATAGGAGCAATGTATATTTAAATAGTAGCATATTTAGGGTTTCTGTTCAATTATTTATCTGTATTGTTGAAAATCTCAACACCGAGTATTTTTATTATAGTTCCGTCGATATAAGGTTCATCTGATGTTATATCGGGATTTAAACTGTGTACATCGCTTATCTGATAAAGCAATGCTTTGTACACAACTGTTCCGCCGTCTTTAAGACGCATGGGTATGGGTATAAGAAGAATTGCAGCTATAATAATTGCAACAGCAATAAGAGCTTTCTTTTCCATATATTTCCCCCTTTTAACAATATTTACTTTATATTTAAGACGATATAATAATAAATGAAGTTCCTTTTATAGTATTATACAGTAACTTATTTGACGAATACCATATAAAAGTTGTATAATACTCTAATATGCTGTTATGTATATGAATTTTATGAGGTGAATTTATGACAGAAAGAAGACTTCCTGTTATCCCTTTAAGAGGTATAACAGTTTTTCCTAATATGGTTGTAAGCTTTTCTATAGGCAGAAAAAAATCTCTTGCGGCTTTAATAGAGTCAGCAGATTATAACGGCTATCTTTTTCTTGTTGCACAGGTAGATGCTAAAATTGAAAACCCTACAGAAGAAGATCTTTACAGTATGGGCTGTATTGCAAAAGTAAAGCAGACTATCAAGCTTCCCGGTGATGTTACACATCTTATTGTTGAGGGTGTTGAAAGAGCGATAATGCTTGAATACCAGAGAGGTGTTAAATGTGATTATGCCGCAATAAAAACGGTACCTCAGGACAGAGAGGATTATAATAAGGCTGAGGTTGATGCTGTTATGAGAGCGGCTGCCGAGGTTTTTGATGAATATACAAAGGTAGATACAAAAGGTTATACTGCGGAAACAGTAACAAACGTTATCTCTACAGAATTACCTGGTCAGATGGCTGATTTAATGGCCGCAGGAAGTATTTTTAAGGTGGAACAGCGCCAGCAGCTCCTTGAGACCCTTGACCCTATCAGAAGACTTGAAATGGTCGTTCAGTTTCTTTCCTATGAGCTTGAGGTGCTTAAGCTTAAGAATGATATAGACGGCAAGGTCAAAGCAAAGCTTGAAAAGGCACAGAGAGATTACTATCTGCGTGAACAGCTTAAAGTCATCCAGGAGGAACTTGGAGATAAAGACGGCGTTCAGGCTATGATCGATGAATATACTGAAAGGCTCAACAGCAAAAATATGCCTGAAGAGGCTTATAATGTTTGTATGAGGGAGATAAACAGGCTTGAAAAACTCCAGCTTACATCACCGGAAGCAAACGTTGTAAGGCAGTATGTTGAGCTTATTCTCGACCTTCCCTGGTCAGAAAAGAGCGAAGAATGCTATGATATAAAAAAAGCATCGGCTGTACTTGAACGTGACCACTACGGAATGGAAAAGGTTAAGGAAAGAGTGCTTGAATATATCGCTGTAAGAGAGATATCTCCTGATAGCGAGGCACCTATTATATGTCTTGTAGGTCCTCCCGGTGTTGGTAAAACATCTATTGCAAAATCTATTGCCGAGGCTGTAAACAGAAAATATGTAAGGATGTCTCTTGGCGGCGTTAAAGATGAATCTGAAATAAGAGGGCACAGAAAAACCTATGTTGGTGCTATGCCCGGCAGGATAATCGAATCAATGAAAAAAGCCGGTACAACAAATCCTCTGCTTCTTCTTGATGAGGTGGATAAGCTTTCAGCATCTTATAGCGGTGACCCCGGTGCGGCACTTCTTGAGGTAATGGACAGCAAACAGAACTTTGCATTCAGAGATCATTATCTTGAAATTTCATATGACCTTTCAAATGTAATGTTCATCTGTACTGCAAATGACCTTTCTACTATTCCCGGCCCCTTAAGGGACAGAATGGAGATAATAGAGCTTTCAAGCTATATAGACGAAGAAAAGAAACATATAGCTATGAAATACCTTTATCCCAAACAGGTTGAAAACCACGGTCTTACAAAAAGTAAGCTTAAAATAAGTGAGGCCGCAATTATCGCAATTATAAACGGATATACAAGAGAAGCGGGCGTAAGACAGCTTGAAAGGGCCATTGGCTCTATCTGCCGTAAAGCAGCTAAGATAATGCTTGAAGAGGGCAAAAAAAGCTGCTCTGTATCACCTAAAAATCTTGAAACATATCTTGGAAGAGTTAAATACAAAAATAAAAAGAAAAATGATAAACCTCAGGCTGGCATTGTGCGAGGTCTTGCATGGACAAGTGTTGGCGGAGAGACTCTCTCTGTTGAAGTAAACACTATGAAAGGCGAGGGAAAGTTTGTGCTCACAGGCAATATGGGCGATGTTATGAAAGAGTCAGCACAGGCCGCTATAAGCTATATAAGAGCTAATGCCGATAGCTTTAAGATAGATGAGGAATTTTATAAAACAACAGACATACATATTCATATACCTGAGGGCGCAGTTCCCAAAGACGGACCCTCAGCAGGTATAACTATGGCTTCTGCTATGGTTTCGGCCCTTACAGGTGTTCCTGTCAGAGAGGATGTTGCTATGACAGGAGAGATAACTATAAGGGGCAGGGTATTAGCCATAGGTGGACTTAAGGAAAAGGTTATTGCTGCTAAAAGAGCGGGCATTACAAAGGTCATACTTCCTTATGAAAACGAAGGAGATCTTACTGATATCCCTGATGAGGTAAAAGAGGGTCTTGAGTTTGTACCTGTAGGCTGTATGAATGAAGTTCTTGATAATATTATTGTGGAAGGTGAAAGTGTATGGAGGTAAATAACGTATCTCTTGCAGCAGTGGGCGTCAAAATGGAACAGTATCCCACGGACAATAAGCCTGAAATTGCTTTTGCGGGTAAGTCGAATGTCGGTAAATCCACGCTTATCAATGCCATGGTAAGGCGTAAGGCCCTTGCAAGAACAAGCTCACAGCCCGGCAAAACAAGGACGATAAACTTTTATAACGTAGAGGATCTTATGTATATCGTAGACCTTCCGGGCTACGGTTATGCTAAGGCGCCCAGATCAGAAATAGAAAAGTGGGGAAAAATGATAGAAGACTATCTTCGTAAAAGAGAACCACTTAAAGGTATTGTTATGCTTGTGGATTCCAGACATGAGCCCGGTGCAAATGATAAGCAGATGTATGAATGGTTAAGATATTATGATTATGATATTATAATTGCCGCTACAAAAATAGATAAGCTTAACCGCAGTCAAATACAGAAGCATATGTCTATCATAAGAAAGGGGCTTAATATGCGTCCTGAGGATAAGCTCATACCATTTTCCGGTGTTTCAAAAGCAGGCGTGAAAGAGCTTTGGGATGAGATCGAAAAACTTATAGCTGAATAAAAAAAGAGCACTCAATGAGTGCTCTTTTTTGTATGTATTATTCTGTTTCTTCTTCCTCGTCATAAAAATCATCAATTACCGTATTGGATGAAACGTCTTCGATATTTTTTTCGTTAGGGAAACGGTCAGATGTAAGTGCGCTCATAATGGAGCTGTAAACGTTATTTACGTTCTTCTTCCAGTTATAGCAAATACTTTGTGCCTGCTGTCTTGTAGGTACAAGCACGCTTATCTCCATAAGGCTTGTACCATCGCTCTCGCATATTCCGCATTTAACAAGAAAATCGTTATTTATTTCGGGGAAGAAGTTGGCTGTAACATCATACTCAGCTCTTATCCTTCCTTTGTTTTCATTTACAAAAACATTTATTTCGTTTTTATGCTGGTCTGAAATATGGTCGATAAAGTAGGAAATAACGTCAAGACCATCGTCTGTAAGGGTATATAAAAGGGAGTTGTTCTCTTTTGTCACCTCAAGGAAATCGCTGTCAACAAGTTCTGAAAGATACTGCTGAAGCTGGAAATAGTCCATATAATCCTTTTCAAGGGCGAATAATGAAATATCGCTGTTTGAAAGGGGCATTGACATTTTATTTATAAGATAAAGAAGTATAAGCTTGTTTTCGGCAAGCTGGCTCATTGATTCTGACAAAATTATCACCTCTTAAATGATTATATACCCAAAAAGGGTAATATACAATTATTTTTGGAAGTACTGTCCTTGTGTTATATTTCTTACCTTAAGCTTGCGGTTTATTGTATTAAGTACTTTTTTCTTATCACGGCTCCATAAAGGTGCAATAAGCAAATTTTTAGGACCGTCTCCTGTAAGGCGGAATAATACTATATCATTCCTTAAATGGCTTATTGCGTTCACAACAATATCTGTATAATCCTCAAGGGAGAGAACTGAAAAATAACTGCTGTAATACATCTGTGCAAGAGGTGTGTTTTTTATTACGTGCAGAAGATGAATTTTTACACCTTTGATAGGGAACTGGTTTATGTAATTGATTGTATTTAAAACATCCTCTTCTGTTTCATAGGGCAGGCCTATTATTACATGGACAACTATATCTATGTTTAAGGCGGAAAGTTTTTTAATGGCCTCCTCAAAAACTTTGTTGTCATAACCGCGGTTGATAAGTCTTGCGGAATCAGGGTTTGATGTCTGAAGTCCAAGCTCAATACTTAAATATTTTTTTTCGGATATTTCCTTTAGAAGCTCGATGCATTCGTCACTTAAGCAGTCTGGTCTTGTTGCTATGGAAAGACCGGATATGTTTTCGTTTTCAAGTGCTTCATAGTAAATAGTCCTTAGCTTTTTAACCGGTGCATAGGTGTTGGTAAAGGCCTGAAAATAAGCGATATAGAGTGCATCGGGCCACTTGTTTTTTAAAAGTTTCATTTGTCCTTCGATCTGTTCGGTTATGGAAACACATCTTGAGCCCGCAAAATCTCCGCTTCCTTTTTCGCTGCAGAATATACATCCGCTTTCGGATATCTTACCGTCACGGTTAGGGCAGGTGAAGCCGCCGTCAACTGAAAGACGCACGGTTTTTTTACCGAATATAGATTTATAATAGTTGTTAAGCGAATTGTATCTTTCAGCCATTTTTAACACCTCCCAGTTATTATACACTTATTTTTGCTTTAGTCCAAATACTTATTTATATCTGTGCATAGCCTTGTTATATAATTCCAGTTATTTATACTTTTAAGAGCAAATTCAAAAAATTCGGCTTTAGATATACTTTCAAATTCATCTATATCAAGGTCATCTATATTATTGAAAAAGTTGTCATAACTTGTTTGGGTAAGCAGAAGTGGTATTGCACCATACATACTGTCAAGTATTGCCTTTGCACTTCTGTTTCCTGTTTTTATGTTATCAAGATACAAATAAAATGACTGTTTGTTTAAAAAGTATAGTTTTTCATCGGGTTTGTAATTCAATAAACAGGCTTTAAGATCTTGAAGGTCAGTCTGAAGTGCTTTTTCGTCCATATTATCACCTGTAATAATATGACCATATATTCAATAAAAAAACGAGGAAATAAAAAGCAGGGAATGATCCCTGCTAAATTGTGTTTATTCTATTATTTCCTTAAGGTTTTCTATAAGCCTTGCGTTATCCTCAGGTGACATTATACAGAAACGAAGGAAGCTATCATCAAGAGAGTAGAAGCTTGAAGCATCTCTTACAAGCATTTTCTGCGGTATAAGCTTCTCGTAAATATCCGCAGCGGTTACCTTATCGGTAAGTAACTTTGTAAGTATAAAGTTGGAAGATGTAGGATAAACGCGTAAATTTTTAAATTTACCAAGCTCATTAAAGAATTTATACTTCTCTTCGAGTATAAGCTTTCTTGTTTTTTTCATAAAGGCAGTATCCTTAAAAAGGTTTTCGCCTGCAAATGCCGCGAGTATATTTACTGACCAGGGATCCTGATATCTTTCAAGCAAATTTTTAAAAGCCGGGCTTGATGTAACGCAGTAGCCAAGTCTTAAACCGGGCGCGGCAAAGAATTTTGAAATACCTCTGATCACGAAAACATTGTCATATTTCTCTGCTAAAGGTATAGTGCATATTTTTTCAGGCTCATCGCTGAATTCGATATATGTTTCGTCTATCATTACGGCTATGCCTTTTTCCTTGCAGTGGATAAGTATTTTTTCCATATCCTTTGTTTCGATGGCTGTACCTGTGGGATTGTTTGGATTACAGGCAACAAAAAGACCTATGTCATCTGTAAGTACTGTTAAAAGTTCATCAATATCAAGAGAAAAGTTTTTTTCCTCTTTAAGAGGGAAGTATTCAAAGCTTCCGCCTGTAACTGAAACAGCATTTTCATATTCGGAATAAGCAGGTCCCATTATAATAGTCTTTTTTGCGTTTACTGATTTTATGAATACAGAAATAAGCTCTGTTGAGCCATTGCCCACAGAAACATATTCGGGCTTTGTTCCTGTATAGGAAGCTATGCTTTCTCTTAATTTAACATATTTTTTATCAGGATAAGCAGAAACTATGTAAATATTATCAGCAAGGAGCTTTCTGACACTTTCGGGAAAGCCTAGGGGATTTATGTTTCCGCTGAAATCAACTATTTCGTTTTTGGGTATGCCGTAGAGCCTTTCTATTGCATCAAGGTCTCCACCGTGCATGTGTGTTAACTGTTCTTTCATTTCTATGCCTTCTTTAGTCAAATTTTTCTCTTAAATCGTCCATAAGCCTGCTTTGGCGTATGGGACGCGGATAAAGTATCCCGCCTTTTCCTATATCTGTTTTTAAAAGGATTATAACAAATTCCGCGGATATTTTAGGTATATCAAGATAAAGCTTGTCGTTATTTTCAGCCATAACTGAGTTTAATGAAATACTTTCCGGCTCGTTGAAGCCACTTTTTTTACTTTTATAGGAATACCTAAGATCAACATTAGTTTTTGTTTTTTTAATAAATGTATAATCATGTCCTTCGCCAAGCTCGAATGCATCCATTATCTCAAAGCTGAGAGCAGAAAGAGTCATCATGTTATCTGCCTCAAAGACGATCCATTTATGCGGATCTTTCATATCTTTGACCCTTAATGAAAAGATCGTTCTTGAACAGGCGATAAAATCCTCAAGCTCAAAATGGAACTTATCTGTCATAAAAGCGTTTGTGATGACATCATAGATAGAGCCTTTAGGGATATCTTTTGGTATTGTCTGGTCAAACTCATATCTTTCCGTATCAGAAAAACTTTTGCCGAGAGGAGTAAGTGAATAAAGGTTTGGGGGATAAAAGATCTCAGTATCTGCATAACCATTTATTGTATATATATCGGCTATAAGATTAAGCTTTTCAGTTAGGTCGTTTGTTAAGGGATATAATGGTCTTATAAGCCTTAAATAAGCACTTAAGGGAGTTATATACCATTTATCTATAAGATGCCCCACATAGTTTATTGAGGCCAGCAATGACTGATCCTCAAAGGACAGATTGTCATCATCGCATCTTTCCAGAAGCTTTTCTATATCAAAGCCCATAGAGGAATACACATCTTTTATTATTTCATTAACAGGCACACACTTTTTGAAGTATGCGTATATTATAGCCGAAGAAAAAGATGAAGCAGGCAGAACAAGATCATTTGCTATTTTGCCTGAACATATTTCTATGGAAGCAAAAAGTATATCCTCAAGAATATCTCTTCCGCTTCTTTCAAAGAATTCATCATGATCATCGGACGGACAATAAACCTCTGTAAAAAGAGAGGGCATTTTAACGAGAAGCTTAAGCTTGATACAAAGTGCCGAAATATAATCTATATAGAATCTTTCTGTAGTATTAAGCTTGGTTTTTAAAAGGCTTTTAAGGCGATCATTTAAATTTCCTTTTTCATCAAGCTCTGCCACAGGGGAGCAAAAGTTTAAAACAGTCTTCATATCCTCTATAAGAGGATGATCTTCAAAAGTTATTACTCTATGGCGAAGTACATATTTGTTTAACCCGGACTTTTTGGCCGATATGATAAGGTCTGTATCGGCAAAAGATAAGCTGTTATCATCTTTATCGGCTTCCCATGTTAATATATTTGCAGGGGAAACGATAGTGTTATCCATTGTTGATGAAAAAAACCACTTTTTAAAAAGGATAGGAATGATCTCCCTAAGTTCACGCTTTGATAAGACTTCGAGATTTTTAAAAGTCCTTTCACATTTATAGCAGTAGTTATTTAAAAGCTCTATGTAATTTTCAGGAGGGCAAAATTTATTTGTCATAGTATTCTCCTTGTTTTTAACAATTTGATGTTATTTTAACATAAAATTTAAATTTATGAAATAAAAAAGCGGGTCATGACCCGCTTTATTTTATAAAACCATTTTTTCCATTCTTTCAATAAGCTGTTCAAAAACCTTCATAGCATCTTCAAAAGGTTTTTCTGTAGTCATATCAATGCCTGCACCTTTTAAAAGGTCTATGGAATATTCGCTGTCGCCTTTTGAAAGGAAGTCCTTGTATCTGTCTGCGGCAGATTTTCCTTCATTGAGTATCATTCTGGATAAAGAAATAGCCGCACTGTAGCCTGTGGAATACTGATAAACATAGAATGCATTATAGAAGTGGGGTATCCTTGCCCATTCAATGTCGATCCTTTCATCTATAACGATATCCACGCCGAAATATTTTTCGTTTAACTTATGATAGATATCTTTCATAAGTGCACAGGTAAGGGGAGTACCATTTTCAACAAGCTCGTGGGTCTTTGCTTCAAACTCGGCAAACATAGCCTGACGGAAGAATGTGCCCTTGAACTGCTCCATAAAGTAGTTTATAAGGAAAGCAGTAAATCGGTTGTCCTCGGTAGTTTTTAAAAGATATTCCATAAGCAGGGCTTCATTAACGGTTGAAGCAACCTCTGCAACGAAGATCTTGTGTCCTGAATAAAGATAAGGCTGTTTCTGCCATGTATATAGGCTGTGAAGGGCGTGACCCATTTCGTGTGCTATGGTAAACATGCTGTTTACAGTATCGTTATGGTTAAGCAGAACGTATGGGTGGACACTGTAAGTTCCCCATGAATATGCACCACCGCGTTTGCCTTTGTTTTCATAAACGTCTATCCATCCGCCGTCAAAGCCTTTTTTAAGGTTTTCTATATAATCATCGCCCATAGGTTCAAGTGCTTTAAGTATGATTTCCTTTGCTTCCTCAAAGGTTATCTTCTTATCGCTGTCTGCAACAAGGGGTGCATAAAGGTCATACATATGAAGTTTATCAACGCCAAGCATTTTTTTTCTTAAGCTTACATATCTGTGCATAAGATGTAGGTTCTTGTTTACTGCGGAAATTAGATTATCATAAACTGAAACAGGGATCTTGTCATCATCAAGGGCGGCCTCAAGAGAAGAGGAGAAATTTCTTATTTTTGAATAGAAAACATCTTTTTTAACACTTGATGCGTAAGTCATAGCCAATGTGTTTTCCTGTTTAAGATATGTGTCGTAAAGTGCCTCAAATGCAGTTTTTCTTACATCACGGTCACTGCTTTCCATAAATGAAACATAACTGCCCTTTGTAAGAGGGACTTTTTCACCCTTGTCGTTAATAACATCGGGGAAAGAAATATCTGCATCGTTTATCATAGTGAAAATATTCTGCGGTGCAGCGGCGATCTCGCCTGTTTTTGATAGGAGCTTTTCAATATCTTTTGAAAGTATATGCTCCTTGCATCTTAAAATATTTTCAAGGAAATGCTCATATATCTTAAGCTCGTCTAAAGCTGATATATATTCCTTTACCTTATCGGCACTTAATTCGGTTATTTCGGGAGTTATGAATGAAGTTGCTTCAGAAAATTCGACAGCTATCATATCAGCTTTATCTGATAACGACTGATATTTGTCGTTGGAGCTGTCCTCGTGAAAACGCATATTTGCATAAACATAAAGTCTGTCAAGTATAAGTGAAAGCTCATCGTTGAGCTTAAGCACGCCAAGAAGGCTTTCTGCGCTTTCGCCTGTTTTTCCGTGGAATGAGTCAAATTCTTTTAATCTTTCTTTAAGGATATTATATTCCTTTTCCCATAGCTCGTCAGTTTCATATATGTCAGTTATTTTCCATTTATATTTGTCGGGAACATCAGCTCTTTTTAAAAGTTCCTTTGCCATATTTTTACCTCCTTTTTAAAACTATCAATAATTATACCATATTGAATACGAATATATCCATTGTTTTATTCATAGCTTGTACAGGAGGTGTGTCTTTTTGGATAAAATTAAAAATGCTTTAAAAATAGCAGGTATATATACAGGCCTTGTTATTGGTGCGGGCTTTGCCTCGGGCAGGGAGGTCATTGCATTTTTTACTTCCTATGGAAGTATATGGCCTGTTGGTATGGTCTTTACAGGCATACTGTTATCGGTTCTTGGGTGGATGATACTTACAATTATTGAAAAAGAGCAGATACATACATATAAGGCGTTTTTAAAAGCAGTCATGGGAGAAAAAATGTCTGTGCTTACAGAAGTGATATCGGGAATGTTTTTATGCGTTCTTTTTTTTGCTATGGTGGCGGCTTCGGGATCTTTACTTAACGAAGCTTTTGGAATAGAAAGGATATGGGGAAGTATTGCACTTTCTGTTATGTGTTTATTTATTTTCAGAGGTGGCATGGATAAGCTTATAAATATAAACACACTGCTTTCGCCTTTTATGGTTATCGGCACAGCTGTAGTTTGTTTAATTACTTATTTTACAAAAACAGAAACGGTCATGATGATGAATGGTGTTACACATAAAGTACCTTTGATGATATTTTTTTCGGCAGTGATCTACGTTTCCTATAATATAATTTCATCCGTTTCTATCTTTGCAGAGACCGGAAATATTATAAGAAAGGATAAAAATGCAAAATACGGGGCAGTTATAGGCGGCGGAGTTATGGTGTTTCTGGGACTTATGATGGGAGCCATACTTTTAATAGATAGCGGCAAAACAACAGCTTATGATATACCCGTGCTTGCGGCAATAAGTGGTGGAGGGTTCGTTATTAACTACATATATATATTGGTTATCCTTGGGGCCATAATAACAACTGCTGTTGGGAACGGCTATGGTGCAGTAAAATGGATAGAAAGCGACACAAACATAAACAGCACAGTTGTTGAAGTGTTTTTGTGTGTAAGTGCGGTAATTTTTTCCTTTGCAGGTTTTGCACAGTTTACAGATAAGGTTTATCCTTTGTTCGGCTTTATGGGGTTGGCGGAGATGTTTTGCATTTTTAAATATTTTTTAACGGATAAATAACAGTTTCCAAAAACGAGCAAATATAGTATTATTATATTTGATTTGAAATATGTTTGGAGATGTTGTTTTTGTCAGGCAAGAAAAGCTATTATAAGATAATAATACTTTTGTTTTTGGTGGTCGTAACTATACTTGCTTTTTATGATGCTAATTATGGAAGCAATAATATAGGCACATTCTTTGATAAATATCTGAATGAAAGCGGATCGGATAATGATTCTTACGGTAATGAGGATGATTTGGCAGGAGCGGTACCCGCGGGAAGCATTGTGATCGAAGAGGATGGAAAAAGCACTTTTGTGCCTTATGGCAAGGGCTTTATGCATTTTACAAGAGATGGTGTTAAGTTCTATTCTTCGTTAGGTGCTCTTTCGTGGAATGATGTATATACCATTGTTTCTCCTGTGGTTGTGACAGGCGGAAGCTATAGTGCGGTTATTGATATACTTGGTAAAACAGCAAGAGTTTATAACGAGAGCGGGCTTGTGTATACAATACAGACAGATGAAAGTATATGCTATGCGGCATTGAACAAAAACGGAAATGCAGTCCTTATCCTTAATGGAAAGAATGACTACAGAGTACAGGTATATAACTCCTCTGGCAAGCTTAAATTCCAGAGGTTTGATGAGGATGCCGGAGTTTACCCTGTGTGTGCAGATATTTCCGATGATAATAATGTGCTTGCTGTTTCGTATACAGATACAAGCGATATAGATATACTCTCCAAGGTGCTTTTCTTCTATACAAGCAAGACTGAGGGTAGCGGTGCGGATATGTTTGCCGCTTGTGAGGTCAAAGATGAGATAGTTGTAAGTCTTAATTTTATGTCAGCTGATGAATATGCCTGCGTATCCGATAAAGCTGTTTTTGCTGTAGATTCATCCGGAGAAACTGTGTGGAGGAACGAAACAGGAAATGAAATAAGAAGCTTTGCCTTCTCTGAAGAGGGATATATGGCTGTGGGCTACGGAAAAGAGATCTTAAGCGGTGCTGAGGCTGAAAAGGAAGGAACAGTAGTGTTATATAATTTCGGCGGAAGAAAGACAGGAACTGCTCAGCTTGATGGTGATATATCCGACATCTATGCAGGAGAGTATTACGCTGTAGCGTGTGCTGATGATGTTTTTTATGGTATAAAAGCTAATGGAAATATTTTGTGGGAGTATGCACCTTTACAGGATGTAAGTGCAGTTATCCCTGTAGATAACTCCGGTAAGGTCCTTTATGTTGCCTCTAATCATGCCAATATAAAGGATATGTCCCGTTAAGGATGTGGTTTTATGAATTACATTGATATTGCTGTTGTCGTTATAATCCTTGGTATGGGATTTATATCTTACTGGAAAGGTTTTGTTAGGGCGTGTCTTAGCTTTCTGCCTGCGGCAGGAGCACTTGCAGGCTCGTATTTTACATATCCTTATCTGAGTAAGTTTTTAAGAGGGAGCTTTATATATAGAAATATAGTGGAATCAGTGCGTTCTAAGCTTGCTCTTGAGACCGTTCTTAACAACAGTATATATTCTACACAGAGCGATCTGATAAATTCCCTTAATGCACCGGACTTTATAAAGGATTCACTTATCAATAATAATAATTCTGTTGTCTATGATATCCTTGATGTAAACGGTATAGAAGACTATATAGCAGGGTATATTGCCAATATAAGTGTAAACATAATATCTATGATACTAGCTTTTATAGTTATATTCATAGTTATAAGGCTTATTATAAAGGCTCTTGATATCGTTTCCGATCTTCCTGTATTAAGCTTTTTTAATAAAAGCTGTGGATTTGCTGTAGGTATAATAAAAGGAACGGTAACGGTATGGCTTATAGGCATAGTTCTTACTTTCTTTTATTATAATGAAGCTTTTGCGAATTTTTTTGAAATGCTTGGTAGTTCTACCCTTGCACTATTTATGTATGAAAACAATTATTTGCTGTTTATGATACTTAAGATTTTTGCGTAAAAGGCCTGTATTACGGGCCTTTTTTGCTGGTTTGAAAAATATTTTCAAAAATGAAAAAAAGTTGTTGACTTATTGGTTATGCCGTGTTAATATATCTAAGCGACTGAGTTGAAGGTCGAATTGAATATGGGGGTTTAGCTCAGCTGGGAGAGCACCTGCCTTGCAAGCAGGGGGTCACGAGTTCGAATCTCGTAATCTCCACCATTACTTCTAATGAAGTAAGAACAAGCAGCACCTTGAAAACTGAATATATGTAAGAGTCAAAGAAATCGAGAAAAAAGATTTAAGATTGCAAAGGCAATTAACAAACATTAAAGAAGACGAATAGT
>SVDG01000035.1 GCA_015057875.1 Lachnospiraceae bacterium
TCAAATGGTCTATCTACCTTCTTATATACTAAAACCACTTTCGCACCTTCACGAGCAAAGGCAAAGGCTGTTGTTGCCCCAATCCCCCATGGATTATTTGCTCCTGTAATTATAGCCACCTTATCCTTTAATCCGTAATCAATCATTTATATCACCTCGCCAAATTCTTATTTATCGTTCTCTTCACTTTGTCATATTATATCATATTTTCCCATTTTCAATCAACGCGCAGTAAAATGGTTGAAGTTAAGCCCATAAGTCTAAAAGTAAAAAGGAACAATTTATCTGTATTTTGTGTAAAGATAGTTGAGAAGCATTGAGTGTATCATCTCGTCTGTCATTATTTCAAAAAACAGATCCTTTATTTCTTCCGTGACCGCACTTGACATAAGCTCCCGGTAAAGCTTTATAGCCTCGGCCTCATCAAGCAGAGCATCGGAAAGGCTTTTTGATATATCTGCTGAAAATGCTGTTTCTGTCTGTGTTGTGTTTTCGGGTTCATGGCCGTTTAATATCGTATGGATGTGGAACAAAAGCTTGTGGTGTTTTTGTTCATCAAGAATAATACTTTTTATTATACGATTGTCCTCGTCTTTCAGATCAGAGAGAAGTTGTTCATAAAATGATCGGTTTTTTGCTTTGTTTTTAATGCATAGCATGATTATATCCAAAAGTTTTGATGTGCTTTCGCTTAATAGATCGTTGTCAGCTGAAAGCTCTTTTGCATATATAGGACGGGGAATTTGTTTTCTCGTTGAAAAATAAGGGTACATAGTTACCTCCTTTTGTTTTAAATATGTATATGAAAAAATATTAAAAAATATATTTTATATGGCGTGAGTCTTAAAAATTTGGTATCATAAAAGTTAGTGTAATTTATCTTAAGAGGTGAGTTAAGTGAAAAAGATAATACTTACAGGCGGAGGTACCGCCGGACACGTTACACCCAACATAGCACTTTTGCCTGCACTTGAAAAAGAGGGGTTTAAAGTTGAATACATAGGTGCTGTCAACGGAATGGAAAAAGGGCTCGTTGAAAAAACAGGTATACCCTACTATGGAGTTTCAACAGGCAAATTCCGCCGTCAGCTTAATGCAAAAAACCTTAAAAATAACTTTACGGATATTTTCAGAGTCGTTTCGGGTATAGGCGAGGCAAAAAAGCTTATCGGTAAAATAAAGCCTGATGTTGTTTTTTCAAAGGGTGGGTTTGTTTCCGTACCGGTAGTGCTTGGTGCTAAGTTAAACGGAGTGCCTGTTATAATACACGAGTCCGATATAACTCCTGGTCTTGCCAATAAAATATCTATGCCCTTTGCCGAAAAAGTATGTGCGTCTTTCCCTGAAACTGTACAGTACACAGGAGGTAAAGGAGTGTATACGGGTACACCCATAAGGGAGGAGCTTTTTAAAGGAGATAAAGAAGCAGGACTTTCTCTTTGCGGTTTTAAGGGTGATAAGCCTGTTATAATGATGATGGGCGGAAGTCAGGGCTCGGTAAAGGTAAATAAATTTTTAAGAGAGTCACTTGATGATATACTTAAAGGCTTTTGTGTTATTCATCTTTGCGGAAAGGGGAATTATGATAATTCTCTTGAAGGCAGGGAAGACTATAAACAGTTTGAATATGCATCTGATGAGCTTAAAGACCTTTTTGCGGCTTGTGATATCGTAGTTTCAAGGGCGGGCTCAAATGCCATAAACGAATTTGCGGCACTTAAGAAGCCAAGCCTTCTTATTCCTCTTCCTGCAAGAAACAGCAGAGGTGATCAGCTGCTTAATGCGGATAGCTTTAAAAAGCAGGGCTTTTCTATGGTGCTTGATGAGGATACGATGACTAAGGAGAGTCTTACAAAGGCGGTTTACGAGCTTTTTGATAACAGACATAGCTTTATTGAGGCTATGGAAAAGAGCACAGCAACAAATGGTATAGAAGCTGTGATGGACATAATAATGAGTGTAAGCGGGGTGAAAAAATGACAGTACTTGTATGCGGCGGTGCAGGCTATATAGGAAGCCATACTGTAAGGGAGCTTCTCGATAAAGGCAGAGAAGTAGTTGTTGCAGATAGCCTTGTTACAGGGCACAGGAAGGCTGTTGACGAAAGAGCATCATTTTACTGGGGAGACCTTTCGGATGAAGCTTTTCTTGATGTGGTTTTTAGGGAAAACGATATTGATGCAGTAATAGACTTTGCGGCATTTTCCATTGTAGGAGAGAGCGTTACGAACCCTGTAAAATATTTTGAAAATAATATAGGCTCGACCCTTTGCCTGCTTAAAAAAATGAATGAATACGGAGTTAAGCACATTGTATTTTCTTCAACAGCTGCTGTTTACGGCGAGCCTGAGGTTGTACCGATAACAGAAAGTGACAGAACACTACCTACAAACCCTTATGGTGAATCAAAGCTTTGTGTTGAAAAAATACTTAAATGGTTTGATAATGCATACTCCCTTAAATATGCTGTTTTAAGATATTTCAATGCGGCAGGTGCACATATAAGTGGAAAGATAGGAGAGGATCATAAGCCGGAAACTCATCTTATACCCATAATACTTGATGTAGCTTTAGGGAAAAGAGATAAGATAAGTATTTTTGGTGATGATTATCCTACAGATGATGGTACCTGCGTAAGGGATTATATACATGTAAGTGACCTTGCGAGGGCACACATACTTGCCCTTGATAAGATAATGGCTGAAAATATCAGCGTTACCTATAACCTTGGCAACGGAAACGGCTTTTCTGTAAAAGAGGTTATTGAAACGGCAAGAAGAGTTACAGGTAAGGAAATACCCTGCGATATAGCTGAAAGAAGAGCGGGAGATCCTTCCGTACTTATTGCATCATCCGATAAGCTTACAAGGGAGCTTGGATTTGAGCCTGAATTCAATACCCTTGAAAAAATAATAGAAACAGCGTGGAAGTGGCACAGCACACATCCCGATGGCTATAAAGATAGATAAGAAAGGAAGCTTATTATGAAAAAAAGATTACTTGCCCTTGCATTTGCCCTTGTTTTCGCGTTAAGCGGATGCTCATCAGCTGAGGATGAGAAGACGACTACATCATCAAGCGGCAGTCAGCAAGAAAGTACAGGAGGACTTAGTGAGGAGGAAGAAAAAATGTACCAGGAATTAAAAACAAGATTATTAGGCGGAGGAGAAAGATTCCCCCAGCTTGAAGAGCCTGAAAAAGGCGAGGAATTAGTAGTTTTCCATACAACAATGGGTGATATCAAAATAATGCTTTGCCCCGAAGAAGCTCCCAAGGCTTGTGAAAACTTTTTAACACATTGTAAAGAGGGCTATTATGACGGGATCATTTTCCACAGAGTTATTGACGGTTTTATGATCCAGGGCGGTGACCCTAAGGGTAACGGTACAGGCGGTGAAAGTATCTGGGGAGGAAAATTTGATGATGAGTTATCTCCCGATATGTATCACTTCAGAGGTGCTCTTGCTATGGCGAATAGCGGCCCCAACACAAACGGAAGCCAGTTCTACATCGTTCAGAAGGATCCTGTAACAGCTGAATATTTCGGCATGGTTGATTCTGTTATTGAACAGTATGGAGATAAAGAACTTTTATACAACAGCCAGACAGGTGGTATGTTCAGATTCAACTATTCTGAAAAAGCAAGAGAAAAATATGCTGAACTTGGCGGAACGGTTGAGCTTGACTATGGATATACAGTTTTCGGTATGGTTCTTGAGGGAATGGATGTAGTTGACGCTATTGCAAAGGTTGAGAAAAACGCAAGCGACAAACCCCTTACAGATGTAGTTATCGAGAAAGTAGAAATAATAACATATTGATAATAAAGGGCACGGGTTACCGTGCTTTTTATTTTGGAACAAACTGGCAGAAACAAACGACTAATAAATGACTAAAATTAAGGACAGTTTTTAGGTTATCTTTTTATAATAAAAAGTATATCAATAGGTGGCAAATGTGTTAAAATATATATGATATGTTTATGAAGGGAGTTGTTTTTGCATTGGAAGAAACAAAGAAAGTGCTTGTATGTATTACAGCTCAGTCAAACTCAAAAAGGCTTATGGACTACGGTCATGACATAGCGGAAAAATATGAAGGAGAACTTCATATCCTCCATGTACTTAAAGGTGACAGCGTTTTTAATAATCCCGATACACCTGTGCTTTTGCAGGAACTTTTTGATTATGGAACCAAGGAGGGCGGTATGATACACGCATACTGCGATGAAAATGTACCTAAAAGTATCGGAACATTTGTAAAAAATGAAAAAATGACTACAATAATACTGGGTGAGCCTCCAAGGGAAATGAAAAAACCCGAAACACATTTTAAGAATATCGTCAAGGAAATGCCCGATGGTGTTGAGCTTGTTATACTTAACCGAAAAAAAGAAGACGGGTACAGGACATATTTTAAAGCAAGCGGCAATCTTAAAGAGGTGCCTAAAGGTAAATAATTATTGCAAATAAAGCCAAATTATATTATCATTTCATATAGTAAAAAATTAAAATAGTTTGAACTAAGGAGAGAGAAAAATGAGTATCTACAGCGATTGGATGGACAAGGCTTTTACAAAAGAAGGCCACGGTGTTGAGGAGATCTGGAATGATTATCTTCCCAGAGAGCAGAAGATCTATGAATATATCATCGGCGAAAAGGTAACAGAAATAAAAGGTACAGTTAAAGAGCTTGCAGAAAGATTTGATATGCCCAATGACTATATCGTAGCTTTTGTTGACGGTATCAACGAAGTAATTGAAACACCCTATGAGATGGATACACTTACAGAGGACTCTCTTATCGAATTAAATATCGGTTTTGAGAAGCTCTACAAAAAAATGATCGAGTACAAAGCAGAGCATCTTTATACTCTTCCTCAGTGGAATGACGTATTTACACCCGAAAGACAGAAAGAGCTTTACATCGAGCAGAGAGATTCAAGAACGATAGTTAAAGGCGAAAAAATTGGCCGTAATGATCCCTGCCCTTGCGGAAGCGGTAAGAAATATAAAAAATGCTGCGGAGCGTAATTGATGGAAACCATAATCAGAAAAATTGATTTTGAAACTGAATATGATGAAATACTAAGCGAAGCTGCCGGTATTATCCGAAAGGGTGGTCTGGTGGCTTTTCCTACGGAAACGGTATATGGCCTTGGTGCAGACGGACTTAATGGCGAAGCCTGTAAAAATATCTATATTGCTAAAGGCAGACCAAGCGATAACCCGCTTATACTCCATATATCAGACCTTAAACAGCTTGAGATGATAGTAAGAGAAATCCCCGATAAGGCAAGAATGCTTATGGAAAGCTTCTGGCCGGGACCTCTGACTATTATTTTTAAAAAGCTTCCCTGTGTTCCTGACAGCGTTACGGGAGGGCTTGATACAGTAGCGGTAAGGTTCCCTTCAAATATACTTGCAAACCGTCTTATTGCGGCGGCGGGAACGCCTGTTGCGGCGCCTAGCGCAAATTCATCCGGCAGACCAAGCCCCACAAGGGCGAGCCACGTTGAGGCAGACCTTAAGGGAAAGATAGATATGCTTATTGACGGAGGAGGCTGTGATGTTGGTGTTGAATCCACTATAGTTGATATAACTGGGGAAGTACCTTGTCTTCTGCGTCCCGGCGGAATAACGGTTGAGATGCTGGAAGAGATAATAGGCACAATAGATATAGACAGTGCTGTAATAAAATCCCTTGGTGCTGAAGAAAGACCGAAAGCACCGGGAATGAAATACAAGCACTATTCTCCCAATGCAGAGGTCGTTCTTGTAAAGGGCGAAAAGGATGCCGTAGTGGAAAAGATAAATTCATTTATAGATGAAAATAAGCTTAAGGGTATGTCTTCAGGCGTTATGGCAGCAGATGACACAGTGCACCTTTATAGGGCAGACTGTGTTTTAAGCCTTGGCAGAAGGGATGACCTTAGACAGATAGCTTCAAATCTTTTTGATGCATTAAGAAGCTTTGATGATAAAAACGTGGATATCGTATATTCTGAGGTTTTTGAAACTGTCGGAGAGGGCCTTGCGGTAATGAACAGGCTCAATAAAGCGGCAGGCTTTAAGTATATTGAAGCGTGAGAGGTGTTTTTATGAACATCGTTTTTGTATGCACAGGCAACACCTGCAGAAGCCCTATGGCAGAGGCGATAGCCAAAAAGGTTTTTGAAGGAAAAAATATAGAAGCCGAAATAATATCAAGGGGGTTAAGCGGTGCCTTTCCATCACCTGCATCTTCAAATTCAAGGATCGTGGTTGATGAGATGGGACTTTCTCTTGACGGCTTTATATCGCATCCACTTACCTATGAGGATATAGAGTGGGCAGATATAGTTATAACTATGACAAAAGCACATAAAACTGCTGTTGCGGGTGCGTGTCTTGAAAAGGATACGGATGTTTATACCCTTGCGGAGGCGGCAGGAGAAGATGCGGATGTTTCAGACCCTTTTGGAGGGGATGTTGAAATCTACAGAAGATGTGCTTATCAGATAAAAGAATATATAGAAAAGATAGCTGACAGACTTGTTTAGCAGAAAGGGTGTGTTTTAATGATAGCTTTAGGATGTGACCATGGCGGATTTGGTCTTATGCAGGAGGTTATAAAATTTCTTGAAGAAAACAATTATGAATATAAAAATTTCGGTACTTATTCAGAGGATTCCTGTGACTATCCCGATTATGCAAAAAAGGTAGCTGAGGCGATACAGAAGGGCGAATGTGAAAAAGGAATACTTATCTGTGGAACAGGTATCGGGATTTCAATAACAGCAAATAAGTTCAAAGGCATAAGAGCGGCTCTTTGCCATGACTGCTTCTCTGCCAAAGCAACAAGAGAGCATAACGATGCAAACATAGTTGCTATGGGTGCAAGAGTAGTTGGCCCCGGACTTGCAACAGAAATAGTAAGGCTGTTTTTAACAACACCTTTTTCAAACGATGAAAGACATATCAGAAGGATAAACAAGATTGAGGACTGACAAAAAGGAAGGAGCAGTAAAATGGGTAAATTGTTTGTATCAGAGCATCCTCTTATTCAGAACAAAATGGCTATGCTCAGAAACAAAAATACAGGTACAAAGGAATTTAAAGAGCTTATTGGCGAGGTCGCTATGCTCTTATTATACGAGGCAACAAGAGAACTTAAGCTTAAAGATGTTGATGTTGAAACACCTATTGAGGTGGCACATTGCAAAATGCTTGCGGACAAGCTTGCTATCGTTCCTATTTTAAGAGCTGGTATCGGTATGACAGACGGTGTTCATGCACTTATTCCCAATGCAAGGATTGGTCATATCGGTCTTTACAGAGACCCCGAAACACTTAAACCTGTTGAATACTACTGCAAACTTCCTGTTGATGTTGAGGAAAGCATTGTTTTATTAACAGACCCTATGCTTGCAACAGGCGGAACAGCTGAGGCGGCTATCGGTTTCCTTAAAGAAAGAGGCGTTAAAAAGATTATAATGTTATGTATCCTTGCGGCTCCTGATGGAGTTAAGCTTATCCAGGATGCTCATCCTGATGTGGACATTTACGCGGCTGCTTACGATCCTTGCCTTAATGACCATGGTTACATAGTTCCCGGTCTTGGTGATGCCGGTGACAGAATTTTTGGCACAAAATAATGTGCTTTAAGGAGAGGGTTTAGTTGGCACATAACTGGTTGCTTTATATAGCGGCTTTTGCAAGCGCCTTTGCCATATCTATCGTTATGACTCCTGTTGCCAAAACGCTTTCTATGAAGGTAGGGGCAATAGACTATCCTAAGGACAGAGGTATGCACAAAAAACCTATGCCGAGGATGGGCGGTGTTGCAATAGTCTGCGGATTTATTATTACGGTGCTTATGATATCACCGTTTGTTAACGAAATAGAGCCAAAGAAGCTTATTGGTCTTCTTTTAGGTGCTATCATAATAGCGGTGCTTGGAGCATTTGATGACGTAAAAAACCTGAGCGCCAAATTCAAGCTCGTTGTGCAGATAATAGCGGCGCTTATTGTTATTTTTTCCGGTATAAGGATAGAGTTTGTTATATGGCCTTTTACGGCTACATTTAAGGCGCTTAGTGCACCTTTTACACTTGTATGGATAATCGGCGTTACAAATGCCGTAAACCTTATAGACGGTCTTGATGGACTTGCAGCAGGTGTATCATCTATTGCGGCATTAAGCATAATGGTGCTTTGTATCCTTACGGGAAGTGAAACTGCGGTTGTACTTATGGCGGCCCTTGCGGGTGCTTGTATAGGCTTCCTTCCGAGGAACTTCAATCCAGCTGAAATATTTATGGGTGACACGGGTGCAACTTTTATCGGCTTCGTGCTTTCGGTAACAAGTATCCTGGGCCTTTTTAAAGGATATACGATACTTGCTCTTGTGGTTTCTGTGTTCTGTCTTGGATTACCTATTTTTGACACCCTTTTTGCTATGGGCAGAAGGATCGTACAGCATAAGCCTATTATGCAGGCAGACAGAGGACATCTTCACCACAGGCTGATAGACAGAGGCTACAGCCAGAAGCAGGCGGTTGTTACGCTTTATATTTTAAGCATAGCCTGCGGACTTCTTGCCATTGCCATATCTGTAAGGGATATAAGGGTATTCCTTATAGTTGTGCTTACGGTTGCGGTTTTAAGTCTTGTGATCTATTATTTTAATCACAGGATAAGAAGAAAATAAATAAAAGCTCTTTGTTGAAAAATATACCGACCCCCAAAAGTTAGACCTAAAATCTAACAATTGGAGGTCGGTACAAACAAAGAGCTTTTTTGTTATGAAAATTTCTTTATAAGGCGTATATCATCGCCGAAAAATCTTAATATATCACAGCTTCCGATTATTCTTGAGGTCACTCGTTCGGAATACTTTTCGGTAAGCTCTTCTAAAGAGAGGTTGGTTGAAAGTATTGTTGAAAGGGAACTGTTGAAACGAAGATTGATGATATTGAAAAACTCTGAAACGGTAAAGGAGTTTGTAAGCTCTGTTCCAAGGTCGTCTATTATAAGCAGGTCACAGCTTATAATATCATCAAGGGCATCGTTGTAAGCATCTTCGTCATCCTCACGGCGGAAGGTTGCATCGGCAAGCTTTTTGAATAACTGCCAGCTTGTTGTGTAAATAACTGTATGGCCTTTGTCAAGGATGTCTTTGGCAATACAGTTACATAAAAAGGTTTTGCCAAGCCCGGGCTCGCCGAAGATCATAAGGCTTTTGCCGCTGCTGAAAGATGAGCAGAACTCCATAGCACGATCAAGATTGGCTAATGCGTTTGTTCGGGGGGATATACCGTAATATTCATCGGTTTCTTCGGAATAATAGTTTATATTGAAGGTCCCGAAATTTTCAAATTCCAGTATATTTTTTATATTTGACATATCGTAGTTTGCATTAAGCAGCTTGTTTTTAAGACAGGTACATCTTTCGTTTCCTATATAGCCTGTATCCTCGCACAAAGGACAGTCATACTCAAGACTGAGATAGCCTTCATCAATACCTGAAGAAGCTATTACAGAGTCTTTTTCAGCTTTTAATGCAGCTATTTTTTCGCCGAGGTTTTTGGCTATGGAAGGTGCGCTTTTGGGGTCAAGGATAGTTGCCTGAACGCTTTTTATACCAAGCATATTTATTTCGCGATCTATTTCTGCTATGCGGGGGAATTTTTCGCAAAGAGAACTATAGCGAGCCTTCTGCCTGGCTTTGTTTTTCTCGCGGGTCTGTTCGTATGAGGCCATTATATGATTATATGTATCGGTTTTTCGGGACATTTATTTATCCTCCGTAGGTGTATGTTTTTTAAACATCATTTTTTCAAGAGCACCATAGTCATATTTACGCTGGTTTGCAAAATCCGTAAACTGATTTTTGCTCTTTTTCTTTTCATGTTCCTTCTTTTGCTTTGCGGAATACTCTTCGCTTGCTTTTCTGGCTTCTTCGATGGTTTTTATGCCTTTTTTGTACCAGTTCTCAAGTATTTTATCGGCATATTTAAAGCTGGCCTTACCTATTGAAGAAACGGTTGTTTCACAAGCAAAAAGTATCATATTTATAGTAAATCCGTATTCGTTTTTCCATTTGTCTATCAGTTCTGATTCTGAAGATGTTATAAATCTTCCGGATATACCCATAGCTTTGAGTATGTCTAATACTTCTTTATTATCAGGATATGAAGTGATAAGCCAGTCATTTGCTTTTTCAATGGTATTTATACCGTTTTCAGCCCAGTTGACAGCTGTTGCTTCTATATAGCTCATCCTGCGTTTGTTTCTGCTTATGCAGAAGTCTAATAGGAATATAATAACATCTGCAGGAAGCTTATAGAAATCAAAGAAACAGTATATTGTTTCGATGTCTTTATGGGTGAGCATTTTGCCGAGCATTTTTTCTGTTTTTTCGAGCAAGAGTTTGATATCGGGGTTATTTTTTCTTGCATAAGATATTTCTTCAGGACTGTATTCGGGTCTTTTAATAAGGCCTATCGGTGTGCCTTCGGAAAGAGAGCCTTTTATGATCATAGCCTTGCCGTCTGTTTCGGCAATATCCAGCAGAGCAAGGTAGTTGAATAAGGCTATAATATCTTTTTCATCTTTATTGAAAACAGATGCTATATCTTTTGTATCGATATCCTTTGTAGCAGAGTTTTTTACACAGTAAAGGTATATGCCTGAATGCTCTGCAGGAAACCTGTCTATATATTTATCTATAAAAGCACAGTATTCGCCCTGTATATTAAGTTTTACCTTTTCAGAAAGTCTTATTATCATAGCTCTGCTCCAAAACATATTTTAAATAATTATAACATATACGCCTTTTAGGTACAAACTAAAGATTAAAAAAGCCCCTCTGTTTTCAGAGGGGCGCTATATTATACATTGAATCTGAAAAGGATCACATCGCCGTCTTTAACAACGTATTCCTTGCCTTCTGAACGGACAAGACCCTGTTCCTTGGCGAGGGTATATGACTGAAGACGTATAAGGTCATCATAGTTTACAACCTCGGCACGGATAAAGCCGCGTTCAAAGTCTGAATGTATTTTTCCGGCAGCCTGGGGAGCCTTAGTACCATTTTTGATCGTCCACGCTCTTGACTCTGTGGGGCCTGCTGTAAGGTAGCTTATAAGGCCTAAAAGTTTGTAGCTTGCGGCGATAAGTCTGTCAAGGCCGCTTTCCTCAACGCCCATAGCCTCAAGGAATTCTTTTTTCTCGTCATCGGGAAGGTCAGATATCTCCTCCTCGATTTTAGCACAGAGAACGAATACTTCTGAGCCTTCGCCTGCGGCAAGGTCACGCACCTCTTTAACGAAGGGGTTACTTTCGCCGTTATCAGCAAGATCATCCTCTGTTACGTTTGCCGCATAAAGCACGGGTTTTGCAGTAAGGAGGTTGAAGCTTTCAACAAGAGCGATTTCATCAGGGTCATCAAACTTAACGGCTCTTGCATTTTTGCCGCCTTCAAGCTCCTCTTTAAGGAGGTTAAGTAAGTCAAGCTCCTTCTGTGCGCTCTTATCAGCTTTAACTACCTTGATAGTTTTTGCTACGTCTTTCGATTATCTCAAGGTCAGAGAAGATGAGCTCAAGATTTATTGTTTCAATATCTCTTAAAGGATTTACGTTTCCGTCAACATGAACTACGTTTTCGTCCTCAAAGCATCTTACAACGTGAACAATGGCATCTACCTCGCGGATATGGGAGAGGAACTTGTTGCCTAAGCCCTCGCCCTTTGATGCACCGCGTACAAGTCCTGCGATATCGCAGAACTCTATAACTGCGGGAGTTGTTTTAGCTGAATCGTAAAGCTTTGTAAGCTCGTTAAGGCGAACATCGGGAACGGGAACTATACCGATGTTAGGGTCGATAGTGCAGAAAGGGTAGTTTGCCGCCTCTGCCTTTGCAAGTGTCATTGAATTGAAAAGGGTACTTTTCCCTACATTGGGAAGTCCGATAATACCAAGTTTCATTTATATTTTCTTCCTTTCAGATAAATAGTCAATTTTTACGCTAACTTTTATTATACTTTAACCGTAACTTTTTATCAACAATAAATAAAGGTCAGATTATAACGTAGCGGCCTTCGCGCCTTTTGGGTGAGCGGGCGTTAGGCTGGTCTGAATATCCGAGGGTGAGCATTGCAAGGAATTTTCCTTTTCTTGGTGCAAAGTGTGCTTCGAGTTCTTTATCTTTTTCAACATCTATGGGTGCTGTAAGCCAGCATGTATCAAGACCTTTATCACGAGCGGCAAGCACAATATTTTCCATAGCTGCCGCAACTGACTGGGTAGCATCGTTCATATTTTCATAATCCTTTTGGAGAAAAGCAAGTATACACACGGGAGCACCGCCGAGCTCTTCTGTAAAGGAATGAGTCTCTTTAACTACTTCGGGATGATTGGGGAATCTTTTATTTAAAGCGGGAAGAAGTATATCGGCAGAGTTTTTCATTATTGCCGCCATTTCTGCACGCTTTTCAGGTGAGCTTATAACAACAAAATACCAGTGCTGGAGGTTTGTTGCAGAGGGTGCTGTAACGCCAAGCTCCATTATCTGTTCAAGCACACCTGTAGGCACGGGTGTGCTTTTATATTTTCTTACACTTTTTCGGCTTAAAACTACGTCTTTAAATTCCATAAAATACCTCCTTTTTATATAAATGATAACAAGTTTGACCGCTGTTTTCAATAAAATAAATCGTGGGTTTATTTCTCAATTATAAAACATAAAGCAGATCATAATAATAAAAATAAAAAGGTGATGTTATGAAAAGGATGGTTGCGATTTTTTGCCTTTCGGCATTGCTTTTATGCGGCTGTGAAGGAAGCGGGATCGCCGATAATATAATAGGCACAAGCATAGTTAGCCTGAGTGAAAGGGAAGGCAGGATAGAAGACGAGATAGAGGATATAGAGGGAGTTGCAGGGGCAATAGTTGTTATAAGGGGCAATACTGCCCTTATCGGATTGGTTATTGAACGAGGATACGAAAAAAACAATACCGACATAAAAAATATGGCCTCATCTGCCGCAAGGCTTACAGACAGCAACATAAAAAGCACTGCTGTTACCTGCAACATAGAGATAACCGACATGATAAAAAACCTTAAACAGCTTGACAGATAAGTCCCGAAGGGGCTTATCTTTTTTGCTTTTTTGTGGTATTATGTCTGTGAAGCGTGCCTTATGGGTTTTTAGCGTGATATTGTCACAGAAGGCGGATTCTGATACTGATAATATAAAGCTATAAAAAACAAGGAGGTAGCTTATGGGATTTTTTGATTTTTTAAGATCACCTGATATAAACGAAGGTGTTAAGAATTTTAGTAATACAGAAAAAGCAGTTTTGGTAGATGTAAGGACAGTGGAAGAATATGCATCGGGACACATACCGAAAAGCCGTAACGTGCCTTTGGACAATATAGGCAGGATCGCATCGGCTGTTCCGGATAAGAACACACCTGTTTTTGTATATTGCTTAAGCGGTGGAAGAAGTAGCCGAGCAACAAGCTTAATAAAACAAATGGGATATACAAACGTTACCAATATCGGAGGAATATCTGCATACAGAGGAAAGGTGGAAAGATAATATGAAAGTTGTAATTGTTGGTGGAGTAGCAGGCGGTGCAACGGCGGCGGCCCGTATAAGAAGACTTGATGAAAATGCTGAAATAGTTGTTTTTGAAAGAAGCGGCTATATTTCATACGCTAACTGCGGTCTTCCTTATTATATCGGTGGTGTTATAACAGAAAAAAAAGACCTTACTTTGCAGACACCCAAAAGCTTCTGGAATAGATTTAAGGTAGATATGCGTGTAAGGCACGAGGTCTGCTCAATAGATGC
>SVDG01000036.1 GCA_015057875.1 Lachnospiraceae bacterium
CTATCCTGCTCCAAACATCGAAGAAGGCTTTAACAGAGAAATTCTGGGGCCATAATGTGGGAGGAAAAAGAATAGATTCACCGTATGTTTTAAATGATGTAGTAATCATCCAGTAGAAAGGGAAAAGGAAGAAAACTACCATACAAAGTTTAAAAGCTGTTGAAATAAGAGCTTTTGTATACTTTTCTGCTTTATATCTGTTCACTGTCTCCTACCCCCCTTACTGATAGTGTACTTTTTTGCTCAGTACACGGAAATAGAAGAATGTAAGTATCATAAGTATTACAAGAAGCACTGTTCCTGCTGCTGAAGCATAGCCTACTTTTGCGTTCATCTGGAAAGCATATTCATAAATGTATGTAACAAGAACATTTGTAGCGTTTCCGGGACCACCGTCAGTCATTACCCTGATAACATCAAACACCTTGAAGGAACTTATGGTTATTGTTATAAGCAGGAAGAATAACTGCGGAGATATCATAGGCAGAGTTATTTTAAAGAATTTTCTCCATGCAGGAGTATTATCAAGCTCTGCTGCTTCAAGTATCTCTGTAGGTATGGCTTTTATAGAAGCAAGAACTATAATAAGATAGTATCCAAGGCTCTTCCATACCGAAACTGCGGCTACACAGAAAAGTGCAAGGTCTGCATCATTAAGCCATCTTGAAAGTGGCAAGCCGAAAAGAGAAAGCATGGCATTTAAAATACCGCTGTCTACATTATACATCCATGACCATATATACGCACAGGAAACTGTGGAGATAAGGTAAGGAGTGAACATACTCTTCTGTAAAAATCTGTTTAACCAGCTGTTTCTTTCAAGTATAAGTGCAAAAAGCACAGCCAGAAGCAGACTGAAAAATACTACCGTTACCGTATAGACGGCTGTATTGCGCAGCGCTTGTATGAAGTCAGTTTTTATAAAGAAAAGCACTTCATAGTTCTGCCATCCTATAAATTTAGGTTCGCTAATAAGATTGTAATTGAAAAAGCTTAAATAAAAAAGGTTGACCAGTGGATAAAACACGAATATGACCAAAAGGATCATTGCAGGCCCAACCATAAGATAAGGGGCACCGCCATGAGCTTTTCTTACTTCGCTGAATTCTTCAAATTCGCGGGCTTTTTTTCTTTTTAAACGTTTGCTCATAGTTATCACCTCTTGATATCGTTATATAAAGGGTCGAGGTTTTCTCTTATTCTGTCTTCATTTTCGTCAAAGAAGTATAAATGCTCTTTGCTTACTGAAATTGTTACTTCATCGCCGTTTTTAAAATTAAACTGCTGACTCTTTATCATAATAGTTCCTTCGGGTATCTCTACTTTGTAAATTACCTCTGAGCCAAGCATCTCTTTTGTTAATATCCTGCCGGGACGTGAATAGTAAACTTCTGTTTCAGGGTTGTTTATCTGTACCTTTTCAGGTCTGTAGCCTAATTTGTTGCTATTATCTTTTATAGGCAATATGTTAGTAGGAGGGGTTCCTATGAACTGTGCTGTGAAGATATTGTCAGGGTCGTTATAAATTACCTCAGGTGTTGCCTGCTGCATTATTTTACCCTGATTCATAAGAACAATATAGTCAGCCATAGCCATAGACTCGACCTGATCGTGTGTTACATAAACGAATGTTGTTTTGAGTTCCTCGTGAAGCTGGATAAGCTCACTTCTCATAGTTGCACGAAGTTTTGCATCAAGGTTTGAAAGAGGCTCGTCCATAAGGAAAACAGCAGGTTCTTTAACCATAGCTCTTGCAAGTGCGATCCTCTGTCTCTGTCCGCCTGAAAGCTGTGAAGGCTTTCTGTTAAGATATTCCTCGAGACCTACAGTTTTGGCAACTTTTGCAATTCTTCTGTCTCTTTCCTCTTTAGGAACTTTGTTGTTTTTAAGACAGAATTCGATATTCTCGCGTACAGACATTGTGGGATAGATCGCATAGCTCTGAAATACCATTGCTACATTTCTCTTTCCGGGAGGAACATCTGAAATATCCTCTCCATCCATATATATTTTTCCGCCTGTTGCAGGACCGATTCCTGCTATCATACGAAGTAATGTTGTTTTACCGCATCCTGAAGGTCCTACAAGAACAGTAAACTTTCCATCTTCAAGTTTCAAATCAAGGTTTTCAATTACTTTTGTGCTACCAAAGCTTTTTGAAACGTTTTCAAATACTATTTCAGCCATGGATATCCTCCTCTTTATGTTTATCGAACCACTCTTTTAAAAAGAGTGCTACACCGTCTTCTGTATTGCTTTTTATAATTCCTGTTGCGTGTTCTTTAAGTTCAATGCTTGCGTTTTCTACTGCATAGCCTTCGTCACAGCTTTCAAAAAGCGGAACATCGTTCCAGCTGTCACCGAAACCGATGAGTTTTTTTACTCCAAGGGAGTTCCTTAGCTTTGAGACTGCCTTGCCTTTTGACGTGTTTGCGCTTGATATTTCAAGGCACCATCTGTTTTCTGTGTATTTGTCTTTGTAATAATCAAGAACAAGACCTTTATCATTACTAAGCTCGCTATAAAGCTTTTCTATCCTGTCTGGTTTATTATCCATATAGAGGGCATAAACCACGTTATTATTTATCATATCCTTTGCGGAGCCTTTTTTTATCTCTTTACAAACTGCTTCCACGTGTGAAAGCTTGTTAAGGTCAAAGTATCCGTCCCACATGATATTGTTTACAGATCCTAAATAAACATAAAATTTACCGTCATCAAGGGAAAATAGCATTCCCTCCATCCCGGAAAGCTCCTCTGCCCTTGCAAGAGCTTCCATACAGTCTTTACCAAATCCCACTGAGTCTGAAAAGCTTCTGTCAGCGGGAGAATATAAAAGAGCACCGTTCATAAGTATTATGGGGCTTGTTATATTTAAATCTTTAAGTATAGGCAATGCTGAAATGGGTGTTCTTGCTGTTGCAACAGTAAAGTTAAGCCCTTTTTCAGCAAGGTTATTTATTATTTCTGTGCTGTTTTTGCTTACCTTGGCACGGCTGTCCAGTAAAGTGCCATCCATATCGGATATAAACAAAAGCATATATTCACCTCATTAGATTATATCATTATTTTAATTAGTGGTATAATTATTTTTTATAATACGCTATGTGGTATTATAGAAGAATCCAATAATTAGTTATAAAGAGGCAAAGAATTCTTCAATAAGATTTTTCCAGTCTCCTTTTATAATTATGTGATGGTTACTTATAGGACGAGTGAGGAAATAGTCAAGCCCGTCATTAAGCTTTAAGCACATCTGTGTTCTGCAAAGATCTGATCTGTGCATTGTTTCAACAAGCTCTGCCCTTTCTGCACAGTGTCTTGACATTGTTTCATCACATTTGAATATCGTCATAGCCTGAGGGATAATATCGCTTGTTATAGCTACGCCTATGCCTGATTCAAAATGAGTTACAAGGTCATATTTATCGGGCATATTTATGGGAAGCGTACAATGTGCAAATATTATTTCATTTGTTTTGGTATCCATGCAGCTAGGGTTAGCCATAAAGCCTGCATCACCAACAAGTGCCTGCATAACAGCCATACTTATCATGCTTTTCTGGTCGCCCTCGCAGGCGGCAGGTATACCTTCAGCGTTTAAAATAGCAAGGGCGAGACATCCTGTTGTATGTATCATATTCAGGAGATCAAAACATTTTACTGTTACGCCATCAAGGTCATACTTTTCGATAAGTCGTTTTAAAGCACCGTAAACATTAAGTGCTTTTTCAACTTCATCTAAATTGAATCCCTTGTTTTTAAGTTCGGATGTATATTTGTTTTCAGGATATCCGCCCTTATTAAATTCGCTTACAAGCTCATCAAGACCAAACATAATAAGTTCGGTACCGCATCTTTTCTTTAATGTTTCAAAATCGGAATAGCTTGCAATAAGTCCTCCGGGTTCACCAAAGCATGCAAGCTTCATTGTTGAAAGGCGTTTTTTTGCCTCAGCTATTTTTTTTAAATTTTTGATACGCTCGGCTATATCATCAAATGAACCGTGTAATATTTCTCCTTTAAGCCCTCTTTCCTGAAGGAATCCCATGATTTCCATTGACGCGGCTAAGGAGTTATATGCAGGCGTTGTGAGAAGTATATAAGGCTCTGTTGTTTTTTTATAAATTGCCTGAAAAGCGTTTTCTGCACCGCCTGAAGCTATGAAATAAATGGGTAATGCTTCTTCTGCTACCTCATTTATTTCGGCATAAACTATTTTTTCACCAAGCTTTTCACTTAATGTGTTTATAAATTCCTCACTGTAATAAGGAATGTTTTTATCGTTACATTCAGGAGGTCCCATTAAAAATTTAACTTTTAATTCGCCCATTTTAAATCACCTCGATTATTCTTTAACTGTTGTGAATTTTTCAGGGAAGATAGAATCCAGAGGCCATGTTGTCATATTATGGTACATATCCTGCCACTGGAGTATTTCGTAGTTACAGCTTACAGCAAAAATTTCAAGAAGTTTTGCCTGTTCTCTTTCTGTTTTGTTGGCACAAAGCTTATTTACCATACGTATTTCATTATCTGTTTTTGCAATATAAGCATCCTCAACATAGAATTTGAGCCATTTATAGAATTTATTGTCTTCGGGAAGTGTACATTTTGGTAAAAGGTCTTCACCAAAAAATCTATATAATATGTTACAGGGGAACATAGCCATCATACATTCTGCAAGGCCTCCCTGTTCTGCACACATAAGCTGATAAGCTGTATATGAGCGTTTTCCGGGTGCTTCAATAACGGCGTCAAGCTCATCTAAGGTCACACCGATCTCTTTTGACCAGAAATCCCTGTTTGTCATAACGGTACCTTCCATAGTACTTTTTACAATTGGATACCATTCATTCATCTCTTCAAAACATGTGCATTTTGATAAGCCGACAGCCCAGCATCTTGTGTAGTCAAGAAGATACTGGTGATTTTGTAATATCTGGAATTTAAATCTTTCATCTGACATTGTACCGTGAAGGATATCCTGCATATGGTCGGTTTCTTCAATAACGTGGCAAACTTCTTTTATAAGCGGTACTAATTTATCTTCATAAAAACCCATATTATCAACTCCTGTCTTTATTCTGAAGCTTTATCTCTGTCTATAAGTACTTTTATAGCATCACATGCTGTTTTAATTACTTTATCATTCATTTCACCATAAGCCATGATAGCACCTGCACGAGCACCTCTTATTGATGAAACTATAAATAAACCTGAGCATTCCATTTCCGAAGCCATTACTCTACTTTTTTCCCATGCATTCCATCTGGCGTGGAGAAGTGCACTGTTTGGCATACTGTCAGGATCGTGCTGGCCATAAAATGAGTCCTTTGACTGAGCGATACCCTCTGCAAAATTGCTTCCGTTATTTTTCGCAGCTACTGCAAGTGCATCTATAACGTGTCTGTCTGCAATAGCAGGATATTCTATAGGTACATAATGTACTGTCGTTCCTTCATCTCTCACTGCTCCTGTTATGATAACGCCCTCAAGGCTTTCATCATAGCTTTCAGGGCAAATCCTGCCGCATGTGCCTACACGGATAAAAGTATCAGCCCCGCAGTGGATAAGCTCTTCAACAGCTATTGCGGTTGAAGGACAACCCATACCTGTACTGCATACAGAAACTTTTTCACCGTTAAGATAGCCTGTCCATGTTTTATGCTCTCTGTTGTGTGCAACGATTTCAGCATTATCTAGATGTTTAGCAATTATATCTGTGCGGAAAGGGTCACCTGGCAACAGGACATAACGACCAACGTCACCTTTTTTACAGCAAATATGATACTGTTCACCCTTTTTGTTAACTGTTTCTTTACTCTGTATAGCCATTATATCGTTTCCCCTTTCACTGGAATAAATCACATACTTGACCAAATCATAACATAAGAGTATAATCAACAAAATGACAAATGTCATCATTTTTCTGATGTTTTACACAATTACCAAAGGAGCTGTGTCAGTTTTATGCACAATTATACAATTGAATGTATCAGAAAAATTCTTAAAGACGATTACAATCATAATAATCCGGCGGCCTCTTTTTTTGATCTTATTTCAACTAAAATGCTCATGTCATATAAAAAGAATGACGTTATAATTCAGCAGATGGACGAAGCAAAATATTTTTATTTTCTTCTAAAGGGCAAGGTATCGGTTATCAATTCTATATCATGGACAAATGGCGATGTTATTGATACCCTATCACCACTTAATATAATGGGGCTTACAGAAAAGCTTAATAATGTTCCGACATATACAGCTTCAGTTGTTGCTAATGAGCATTGTGTTGTTATGCGTGTGCCTGCGGATGAATATATATCGCTTATTTCCAAAGATGCGCAGTTGTGCTTTGATACGCTTAAGCTGCTTGGAAAAATAACCACTCATAATATGAGCAGAGCCGAAACAGGACATATTTTTTATCCTTTGGACAGACTTGGATATTATTTATTCTCTATGGCAAGAAATAATGTTCCTTATGTATGCTCAGCAACAAGAAAAGAGCTTTCCTCATCTTTATATATAAATTTAAGGACACTTTACAGATATCTTGATTCCATGGAAGAAAACGGATACATTTCTATAAATAAAGGTAAGATCGTTATTGATAAAGAAAATCTTAAAAAGCTTGATGAAAGATATGGTTCAATTGTACTTTGATGTATATCATTGAGATTTTTGATATATTATGATAAATTGTTTTTGAATTAAGCAATCGGAGGTTATTATGAAAAAAATCGTTTTTGTTTCACATTGTATTTTAAACATTGCTTCAAAGGTTGTTATGTATGATAAAGAAGAAATGGATGCCGAGGAAACTCTTAGAAAAGAATTTATGCATAAGGCTATAGATAACGACATACAGCTTATACAGCTACCCTGCCCTGAATATACTTTGTATGGAGCAAGAAGATGGGGACATGTAAGCGACCAGTTCGATAATGTATTTTTTCGTAGGCATTGCAGGAACATACTTGAGCCGATTATAGACCAGCTTATAGAATATCTTAGCAATGATGATATGTTTGAGGTCTTAGGTTTTGTGGGTATTGACGGAAGTCCTTCATGCGGAGTTGACTATACCTGCTGCGGTAACTGGTATGGCTCTTTTGGCTCAAGGGATGACCTTGAAAATACGATTAAAGATTGCAGTATGGTTAAAAAGCCGGGCGTGCTTATGGCCGTACTTAAAGAAATGCTTGAGGAAAAAGGTCTTGCTGACAAAGTTAAAATAACAGCACTTTTTGCACCCGAACCTCATAAATGTCTTGACCTTATAAAATAAACAAGCAATAAAAAAGCCCCTGATATTCAGGGGCTTGATTTTTGTCTTAAAACAAGGCTTATGCCATTGCTTTTGCAACTTCTTCAGCGAAGTTTTCTTCTTTTTTAGCGATACCTTCGCCTGTTTCAAAACGTACAACACGTTTGATAGCGATGGGAGCACCAACCTCTTTAGCAACAGAAGCGATATAACCCTTAACTGTCATATCTGTATCTTTAACGTAAGGCTGCTCAACAAGACAGAATTCTTTTAATTCTTTGTTAAGTCTTCCGTCGATCATCTTAGCAATGATATTTTCGGGTTTGTTTGCGTTTTTAGGATCTTCCATAGCCTGTTTTGTAAGGATCTCTTTCTCGTGCTCGATGAACTCAGCGGGAACATCTTCGGGAGCAACGAATTTAGGATTTAAAGCTGCAACCTGCATACAGATGTTTTTGCCAAGCTCTGTAAGAGCCTCATCCTCTTTTTCACAAGCAAGCTCGATCATAACACCGATTCTTCCGCCGCCGTGGATGTATGATACTAAAGCACCTGTTTCTTTAGTATATTTCTCAAAACGTCTGATTGAGAGGTTTTCGCCGATAACAGCAACTTTCTGGCTTAAAGCCTCTGCTACTGTAACTGTGTTGTCATGTTTCCATGTTTCAGCAAGAAGCTCTTCTGTTGTAGCTGCTGCACTTGTCATGATATGGTCAGCAACCTGAGCAACATACTCCTGGAAAACGGGGTTTTTAGCAACGAAGTCTGTTTCTGAGTTAACCTCAACGATAACACCTGTTTTGTTGTCTTCTGAGATAGCAACGTAAGCAACACCCTCTGCTGCGATACGGCCTGCTTTTTTAGCTGAAGCAGCGAGACCTTTTTCTCTTAAATATTCAACGGCTTTGTTCATATCACCGTCAACTTCCATTAAAGCTTTTTTACAGTCAAGCATACCAACGCCTGTAAGTTCTCTGAGTTCTTTAACCATTCCTGCTGTAATAGCCATTTGAAATTCCTCCTGTTTTATGGTTTTAGTGTGTTTAATAAGAAAGGCTCCAGCCCGACTAAACCGGATGGAGCCTCGGGTAAATGCCGAATAAGATATTAAAAATTATTCTTCAACAACTGCTTCTTCCTCAGCAGCCTCTGTCTGCTCGCCCTGTTTTGCTTCGATAACAGCATCAGCGATTTTTGAAGAGATAAGTTTTACAGCTCTGATAGCATCATCGTTACCGGGGATAACGAAATCGATCTCCTCGGGGTCACAGTTTGTATCAACGATAGCAACGATCGGGATACCAAGGTTCTGTGCTTCCTGAACAGCGATTCTTTCTTTTCTGGGGTCTACGATGAACATAACATCAGGGATTCTCTTCATTTCTTTGATACCACCGATGTTTTTGTCAAGCTTCTCTTTCTCGTGAAGTAAAGCTGCAACCTCTTTTTTGGGAAGAACTTCGAATAAGCCGTCCTCTTCCATTTTCTCAAGAGCTTTAAGTCTTGCGATTCTTGTTTTGATTGTGCCAAAGTTTGTGAGCATACCACCTAACCATCTCTGGTTAACATAGTACATACCGCATCTTTCAGCCTCTTCTTTGATTGACTCCTGAGCCTGTTTCTTTGTACCTACGAAAAGGATCTCGCCACCGTCAGCAATGATCTCTGATACTGCTGCGTAAGCCTCATCTACCTTTTTAACTGTTTTCTGAAGGTCGATGATGTAGATACCGTTTCTTTCTGCGAAGATGTACTCAGCCATTTTAGGATTCCATCTTCTTGTCTGATGTCCGAAATGAACACCTGCTTCTAATAACTGTTTCATTGATATAACGCCCATAGCGCACCTCCTGGTTTGTCCTCCGCATTTTTTACGCATCGGCGACCCTTTAAGCATATAAAAGGCACCGGCCGAATAACTGAAAATGCGTGTGTTTTATAGTTACCGGGTGATATTATAACACATATAAATAAAAGGTACAAGAAAAATTTGTACCTTTTACATAAAATTTATTGATTTTTTTCTTTAACAAAGCCGCACCTGGGATTTGTACATAAAAGTTTAACTGATTTTGTGCCCTTTTCCTCAAGAAAACTTCCGCATTCAGGGCATTTTTCATTTGAAGGCTTGTTCCAGCTCATAAAATCGCACTCGGGATTGTTTTCGCAACCAAAGTATTTACGACCTTTTTTAGTCTTTTTGACAAGTACTTTACCTCCACATTTGGGACAGGAAACACCCGTATCCTCATAAAGAGGCTTGATGTTTGAACATTCGGGGAATCCTGGACAGGCAAGGAACTTACCGTAACGACCGTACTTAACTACCATGTTCCTTCCGCATTTTTCGCAGATAACATCAGTTACTTCATCTTTTATTTCCACTTTGCTTAATTTGTCATAAGCATCTTTAAGGTCAGTATCAAAAACGGGATAGAAGGCTCTTATTATTTCTTTCCATTCCATATTGCCATCCTCTACCCTGTCGAGAGTATCCTCCATATTGGCGGTAAAGTCAACGGCAACTATATCTTCGAAATAGTTTTTCATAATGTCGTTTACTATTTCGCCGAGCTCTGTGGGATAGAAAAGTTTTGATTCCTTTGTAACATAGTTTCTTGCAAGGATAACAGAGATGGTGGGTGCATACGTGCTGGGTCTGCCTACACCTATTTCTTCAAGAGTTTTTACAAGAGATGCATCTGTATATCTTGCAGGGGGCTGAGTGAAATGCTGATCTCCTTTTATATCCTTAAGCTTGAGGACATCCTTTTCTTTAAGTTCAGGTATTTTAACAGCCTCATCTTCTTCTGCCTCACCGTAAACCTTTGTAAAGCCGGGAAAACTAACTGAAGAACTGCTTGTTCTGAAAACATAATCACCGGCACAGATTTTTATTGATTTTGTGTTATATATGGCAAAAGCCATCTGGCTTGCGATAAAACGCTCCCATATAAGCTTATAAAGCTTGAACTGCTCTTTTGTTAAAGAGTCTTTTATGCTTTCGGGTGTTCTGAAGGCTGAAGTAGGTCTTATGGCCTCGTGAGCATCCTGTGAATTTCGTTTTGATTTATAAACATTTCTCTCTTCAGGGAGATATTCGTTTCCGTAATTATCTGTAATGAATGTACAGGCATCAGCATAAGCATCGTCTGATATCCTTGTACTGTCTGTACGGATGTAAGAAACAAGACCTACTGTACCCTCACCTTTTACATCAACACCTTCATAAAGCTGCTGTGCGATGAGCATAGTTTTCTGGGTTGTAAGGTTAAGCACCTTGCTTGCTTCCTGCTGAAGAGTACTTGTAGTAAAGGGAGCAACAGGTTTTCTTATTCTTGTACCTGTTTTGATTTCATGAACAATAAAATCCTTATTCTTTACAGAATCAATTATTTTGTTTGTTTCTTCTTCTGAAGAAAGGGCGATTTTACCTTTCTTACTACCAGAGAAATCTGCCGTAAATACGGATTTTCCTTTTCCTGCAAAAGAAGCGGATAATGACCAGTATTCATCGGGTATGAAGCTTAAAATCTCCTCTTCTCTGTCACAGATAAGCCTTAAAGCAACGGATTGCACTCTTCCACCGGATAAGCCTTTTTTTACTTTCTGCCAGAGAAGACTACTTAAAGAATAGCCAACGATCCTGTCAAGAACACGTCTTGCCTGCTGTGCATCAACAAGGTCCATATCTATTTTTCGTGCTTCTTTTATGGATTTTTTTACGGCATTTTTTGTTATTTCATTAAATGTTATACGGTTGGTCTTTTTTTCATCCAGATTAAGGGCATGTATAAGATGCCAGCTGATAGCTTCTCCCTCGCGGTCAGGGTCAGTTGCAAGGAAGATCTTATCGGCTGTTTTAGCCTCTTTTCTCAGCTTTGCAAGAAGGTCGCCCTTTCCTCTTATGGTTATATATTTAGGCTCGTAATCATTTTCCAGATCTATACCAAGCTGGCTTTTGGGAAGGTCTCTTACATGACCCATTGATGCCTCTACCTTGTAGTTGCTGCCAAGGAATTTTTTTATGGTTTTGGATTTGGCAGGAGACTCAACTATAACGAGATATTTAGCCATTTTAACACCTCTATATTCAGTAACGGTTAATAGGCTCTTACGAACCGCTGACCCGGAAGTCTTTTGATATAACCGTAAATTTCAAGATACGTTAATATATATTGTATGCTTTGAGAAGGTTTGTCAAGTAAAATTATTAAATCATCCAAAGAAACAGGCTCATATTTAATACAAGAAAGGATCTCCTGTTCCTCTTCTGTAAGCTCTTCTGCTGCAGCCTGTTCTATTTTTTCTTCTTTAACATTTTTTATTACTCCTAGCTCAAAAAGTATATCTTCAACACATGTAACGGGCGGACAACCGTCTTTTATCAGTTCATTTGTGCCTGCGGAAAGGTCGCTTGTTATGTTAGCGGGAACGGCGAAAACATCACGTCCGTAATCAAGTGCATGATTTACGGTTATAAGAGTGCCGCTCCTTTTGCTTGCTTCAACAACAAGAAGACCCATTGAAAGTCCTGCTATTATTCGGTTACGCGGAGGAAAGTTTCCGGGATAAGGCTGTGTGCCGGGAGGATATTCCGAAATTAAACATCCGTTTTCCTCGATTTTAGCCATAAGCTTTTGGTTTTCTGGAGGATAGCATATATCAAGTCCACATCCCAAAACGGCAATGGTCTTTCCACCTCCGTTTATAGCTCCTCTGTGGGACATAGAGTCTATACCCCTTGCCATACCGCTTACTATTGTAAACCCATTCTGAACAAGCTCTTTTGCAAACCGCTGGGAAACGAGAGAGCCATATTCTGAGCAAAGCCTTGAACCTATTATACTGAAGCACATATCATCTTTTTTAGGGAGAGTTCCTTTATAATAAAGCCCTAACGGAGGCTCGTCTATATGTCTTAAAAGCTCGGGATAATCGGGATTATTTATTGAAATGTATTTTATTCCAAGCTCTTCAAGTCTATTTATTTTTTCGTCAAGTACATCGGGGTCTCTTGATTCGATTATTCTTTCTGCGAAGTTTTCGGATATGCCGTTAATGGAGCATAAAAGCATTTTGTCAGAGTTCCATATTTCCTCAGGTTTGCCGAAATAGGACAGCAAAAGATAGGCTTTTTTTACAGTCATTCCCTTTATACCTGTAAGCCACATCATATAATAATCATTAGCCATTTCTTTAGTCCCCCCTTTTTCAAAATAATATAAAGTGTTTTAACATAAATTTCAAGGTGAATTTATAATATTGCGAAAAGCCTGTAAAGGAAATATAATAAATTTATACTATAAATATTACTGGAGGCCTAATATATGCTTTCAAAAGTTGTGAGTTGTTCTCTTAAAGGTATAGACGGATACATAGTTGATGTTGAGGTGGATATAAGTCAGGGGCTCCCGTCATTTGATATTGTAGGTTTGCCCGATTCTGCTGTTAAAGAATCCAAGGAAAGAGTTCGTACTGCTATTAAAAATTCTGGATTTGAATTTCCTGTTAAACGCATTACTGTAAACCTTGCTCCTGCGGATATTAAAAAAGAAGGCCCTTCTTTTGACCTTCCTATAGCTGCCGCAATACTTATGTGCACAGGGGTAATACAACCCGTTAAAGAAGGCGAATATATGTTTACGGGCGAGCTTTCTTTAGACGGAAGTATTCGTCATGTTAACGGTGTTCTCCCTATGGTGTATAGTGGTACTCAAAATGAAATAAATAAGTTCATTGTGCCTTATGATAATGCCGATGAGGCGGCACTTGTTTATAGTGCAGAGATTTATCCCATAAAAGATTTAAAAGAGCTTGCAAAGCATTTTAATGGTTCGCCTGTTGATAGATATACGGTTAATACAGAAGATGTATTTACCGATGAAGATACAGAAATACTTGATTATTGCGATGTACGCGGACAGGAAACTATTAAAAGAGCTGTTGAGGTAGCGGCAGCCGGTATGCATAACCTGCTTCTTACGGGGCCTCCCGGATCAGGAAAAACGATGGTTGCCAAAAGATTGCCTACCATACTTCCGTCTCTTACATTTGATGAGAGTATTGAGATCACAAAGATATACAGCGTGGCGGGACTTTTAAAGAGCAAAAACGCCCTTGTGAACAAACGACCCTTCCGTTCTCCTCATCATACTGTGTCGGCAACAGCACTTACGGGCGGTGGCTCAACACCAAAGCCCGGAGAGATAAGCCTTGCTCATAATGGCGTACTTTTCCTTGATGAACTTCCCGAATTTCCAAGAAATGTACTTGAGGTAATGCGTCAACCTCTTGAGGATGGAAAGGTAACTATCTCAAGAGTGAACGGACAGGTCACTTATCCTGCTGATTTTATGCTTATTGCCTCTATGAATCCCTGTCCCTGTGGCTATTTGGGAGATGGAGATAAATGCAGATGCACACAGGCGGAGATAGCAAAATATACAGGAAAGATATCTGGTCCCCTGCTTGACAGGATAGATATATTTGCGGAAACACCTGCTGTTAAATATGAAGATCTTGACGGTAAAAGAACAGGTGAACCTTCTTCGGTTAAATCGGAA
>SVDG01000037.1 GCA_015057875.1 Lachnospiraceae bacterium
ATCAAAAATAAAGGTATCTATATTGTCACTGTCACTTAAAACCGTTTTAAGTGCAAGCATTACTCTGCTCATCTCTCCGCCTGATGCAATTTTTGCAAGAGGCTTGAGCTCTTCACCCTTGTTTGCGGAAATAAGGAATTCAACATTATCCTTTCCGTTTGAAGACACCCCTTTTTTAGGGGTTATGATTATACGGAAGGATGCATCTTTCATTTCCATATCCTTAAGTTCTTTTTCAACTCCAACCTCTATCTCCTGAGCTTTTTCTTCCCTTAATGAAGAGATCTCAGCACATAAGGCATTCACTTTGTTGATAAGTACCTCTTTTTCTTTATTGAGCCTTGCTATTATTTCATCGCTGTTTATTATTTTATCGTATTCTTCCTCGGCGTTTTTAAGATATTTAACTACATCTTCGACCTTCGGCCCGTATTTACGCTTTATTTCATAAATAATATCAAGTCTTTTTTCTGTGGCAGCGATCTCACTTTCATCTATGTCCATCCTGCCTATGTATCTCTTAAGCTCTCTTGCAAGATCTTCAACAACAGCTGAAGCAGATTCCGCACTTTTTGCCATTGCACCTGTTTCGCTATCCAGCCCCTCAAGCTCGGAAAGCATCATTCCCGCCCTTGACAGCTTATCGTATGCCGAAAGCTCGCTTCCGTCTCCACCATATATGAGCTCAAGCGCATTGTTGCCAAGCTCTGCTATCCTTTCTGCGTTTTCAAGCACAGCCTGCCTCTTTTCAAGTCTTTCCTCTTCTCCGTCTTTTATATCAGCCTTTTTGATCTCAGCTATATCCCTAGCAAGTTCTTCACACTTTCTTGCTCGCTCCTCCCTGTTTGCGATAAGGCCGCTGTATTTTTTGTTATGCGCCTTATATTCATTAAGGATTCCGCTAAGCTCCGCTTTTTTAGTATCAAGCTCGCTTCCGCAGAATTTATCAAGCAATGCTATATGCTTTGCGCTGTTTAAAAGTGACTGATGCTCGTGCTGACCGTGTATGTCTATAAGACTTTCGGATAACTCCTTAACCATAGAAAGAGTTACCGTTACACCATTTATACGGCTTACGGAACGCCCGTTTTTATTAAGTGTCCTTGAAATAAGTACAGTACCATCCTCTATATCTATGCCCGCATCAACAAAGCCCTCTTTATCGAAGCTGTCTGCCACGGTAAAAAGTGCCTCAACTCTGGCAAGGTCGGTTTCCTTTCTTATAAAATCCTTACTTGTTCTTTCTCCAAGAACAAAGTTTATGGAATCTATAACCATAGATTTACCGGAACCCGTTTCGCCCGAAAGTATGTTAAGCCCGTTTCTGAAGTTGACCTCAGCCTCTTCAATAAGGGCCGCGTTTTTGATACTGATGTATTCAAGCATTTCTTATCTCCTTAATCGGCACGGATTATCCTGTTAAGCTTATCAATTATACTTGTTGCCTGCTGATGGCTCCTTACAACACAAAAAACAGTATTATCTCCGGCTATCGTGCCAAGTATTTCGCTATTCTGCATATTATCAAGTGCAACGCCTACAGCCATACCCATACCCTCAAGGGTTTTTATAACAAGTATATTCTGTGCATAATCTATTTTTATAACCGTTTCCTTAAAAACTCTTATGAGTCTTTCTGATATTTCCGTATCATTTCCTGTTATAACAGAGTATTTCTGTCTTCCGTCCCCACAAGCTATTTTTGTAAGCTTCATTTCTCTTATATCTCTTGAAACGGTGGCCTGTGTAACATTAAAGCCTTCATCCTTAAGCCTTAAGGCGAGCTCATCCTGTGTTTCTATAACGTTATTTTCAATTATTTCAAGTATTTTGCTGTGTCTTGCGCTTTTCATTTGGCTCCGCCTCCGTTTCCTACCATTTTTTCTCTTAGCACATCATAAAAGCCTGTCTTGTTTGTCTTTATAAGCTTTGTGCTGTACATTGATTTCATGACCTTAACGTGTTCATTTTCTTTAAGGAAACAAACAGTTTTTCCATCTATACTTATTATTATGTCATCTCTAAATCTGTCCCTTGAATTGAACATTATCGCATCATCAGAATCAAGTATTATACTCCTTGCGTAAAGTGTATGAGGGCAAATGGGTGTTATAGCCATTATTTTCGCATCAGCCTTAAGTATAGGGCCTCCTGCAGAAAGGTTATATGCCGTTGAACCAGTGGGAGTAGTAACAAGAAGACCATCCGCACGGTAGGTATCAAGATATTCGTTATTTACGTGTACCTCAAGATTAACTACCTTTGCAAGTCCACCTCTGGCAACACAAACATCGTTAAGAGCAGTATATACCTTGCTCTCACCTGTTTCGTGGAAAATAACTATATCAAGCATCATCCTGTTTTCAATTTTATAGTTACCATCAAGAGCATTCTGTATAGCTTTCTCAGCTCCGCTTACCTCAACATCAGTTAAAAATCCAAGTGTGCCAAGATTGATTCCAAGAAGAGGTGTATTATATTTCGCGGCCGCATGGCTTGCCTCAAGTATAGTTCCGTCTCCGCCAAGAACTATAACAAACTCGCTGTCCCTGTAGAGGCCTTCATAATCCATACCATATTCAGAATAAGCTGACTTTTGTGCCACGTGTTCGGGGATAGCGGGGCTGCACTCATATTTAACAAGTATATCAATTATTTCCTTTGTTACTTTAAGCTCGGGGTCTTTGTAAAGATTTGGTATTATGCCTATAGTTTTCATTGTATATTCTCCTGTCATAAAAGTTCGTGTGATCTTTCAACTGTCTTATCCGCAAGGACGTATGCACTTTCTTTGTCCATTCCTTCCTCGCTTTTGCTCAGATAAATAAGGTACTCAATATTTCCCTCAGGTCCTTTTATGGGAGAATAATCTATATTAAGCACTCCCAGTTTGTTTTCCCCTGCATAATCTATTATCTTTTCAATAACTTCCTTATGAACATTCTTGTCCCTTACAACGCCTTTTTTACCTACCTTTTCACGTCCTGCCTCAAACTGCGGTTTAATAAGGCAAACAAGCTCGCCTTTTTCATCAAGCAGCTCATATACCGCAGGAAGCACCTTCGTAAGCGATATAAAAGAAACATCTATGGAAGCAAAGCTTCCTCTTTCTCCCGTCTCCTCAGGTGTAAGATATCTTACATTGGTCTTTTCCATACAGATAACTCTTTCATCGTTTCTGAGCTTCCACGCAAGCTGACCATAACCTACATCAACAGCAAAAACCTTAACAGCACCGTTCTGAAGCATACAGTCGGTAAATCCGCCAGTTGATGAGCCTATATCAAAGCAAACCTTGCCCTCAAGCTTAACACCGAACTCGTCCATAGCCTTCTCAAGCTTATATCCTCCGCGGCTTACATATTTCATGCCCGGATCTCTCACCTCTATGGGTGCATAGATATCAACCTTTGTTCCGGCCTTATCCTCCTTCATACCCGATACATACACCTTACCCGCCATAATAAGGGACTTTGCAAGTTCTCTTGACATTCCGGGATTATTTTTGACCAATAATACATCAAGTCTTTCTTTTTCTGCCATCAGTTTCCACCGTTTTCTTTTATGATCCTTTCAACTATAGCCTCACTTGTAAGGCCATATCTTTCAAACATCTCTTCTCTTGTTCCATGCTCGATAAATTTATCAGGCATACCGAAGCACCTTACCTTTGAATAAGTATATTCCTTGGCCAAAGCCATAAAACTTTCACCAAAGCCACCCGTAAGCACTCCGTCTTCTATAGTATATATTTTACCGCATCTTTCACAGATCTCTTTAACAGCAGCCTTGTCCAAAGGCTTTATAAAAGGGAAATTAACAAGCATAGGATAAAAACCCTTTCTTTCAAGCTCCTCGCACACCTTCTGTCCGATGTAGAACATAGTCCCTTCCGTAACAACGGCTACCTCTACACCAACCTTATAAATCTGTGCCTTGCCGTATTCTGTTTCCTTATCTTCTTCGTCCCTGCATTTTTCTTTGGGATATCTTATAGCCGCAGGTGTTTCCATATCTGCCGCCATTTTAAGCATAGCCTTCACCTCTCCCGCATTTTTAGGTGCCATAACCGTCATATTGGGCATATGGTTAAGATAAGCTATATCAAAAAGCCCCTGGTGGGTCTTTCCGTCAGCACCAACAACGCCCGCCCTGTCTATTGCAAATGTAACACCCACATTCTGCAGGCATACATCGTGTAATATTTGGTCATAAGCCCTCTGCAGGAATGTTGAATACACCGCAAAAAATGGTTTGTAGCCCATTTTTGCAAGTCCTGCCGAAAATGTGACCGCATGCTGTTCCGCTATCCCCACATCAAAAAACCTTTCGGGATATTTATTACTGAAATCAGTAAGGCCTGTACCGTCAGCCATTGCCGCTGTAACAGCCGTTATTTTTTTATCCTCCTCTGCCATTAAGCAAAGTGTTTTGCCGAACACTTCCGAAAAAATAGGGTCTCCGCCTTTTGCACATATCTCGCCCGTAGAAGGATTGAATTTTCCTACCCCATGGAAAGCAGAGGGATTTTTTTCCGCATAAGGAACACCCTTGCCCTTAATAGTTGCAATATCTATAAGCACAGGACCCTCTATATTCTTAGCCCTGTCTATTACCTCTATAAGTTCTTCCAGGTCATGCCCGTTTACAGGGCCTATATATTTAAATCCTAATTCCTCAAAAATACTTCCTGAAACAAGCGAATATTTTATAAGATCCTTTGTTTTGCCTATAAATCTGGCTGTTTTTTCACCCACAACAGGTATCCTGTCAAGGACACTGTGAACATTAGTTTTAGCCTTAAGGTAACCGGGTCTTGTCCTTAAATCGTTAAGGTGCTTTGATATGGCCCCTACATTTTCGGAAATAGACATCTGGTTATTATTAAGGAAAACTATCACATTTTTCCCGGATCTGCCTAAATTGTTAAGGCCCTCATAGGCAAGTCCTCCTGTCATAGAGCCGTCACCTATAACTGCCGCAACACGGTATTTATCCCCGTTGATATCCCTTGCTGCCGCTATACCCATAGCAGAGGATATTGAGGTCGAGCTATGCCCTGTCGAAAAAACATCATACTCACTCTCTTTAGGCTCAGGGAATCCGCTTAAGCCGTCAAGCTGTCTTAAAGTAGAAAAAGCATCTTTTCTTCCTGTTATTATCTTATGAACATAGGTCTGGTGTCCCACGTCCCATATGACCTTATCCTCAGGCATATCAAGACAATAGGCTATGGCAAGCGTAAGCTCAACTACACCTAAATTAGACGCAAGATGCCCACCCGTCTTTGAAACATTTTTTATAAGAAATCTTCTTATTTCGTTTGAAAGCGCATTAAGCTCTTTTATATTAAGTTTTTTTATATCATCAGGACTTGATATCCTGTCTAAAATCCTGCCCAATCTGACTTCCTCTTTTCTTTTAAGCACCGCTATGTTTAGCCGTCATAACGTATGCCCGCAAATTACGATATAAAAACATCGTATATCTGCTTTATATCAATACTTTCTGTCTGTAAGGTAGCTTACTATAGCCTTAAGCACTTCCCCGTCACAATCAAGGGAATCGATTATACCTATGGCCTGCTCAGAATACTCTGCAACCTTGTTTTTTGAATATTCAACACCATACATTGACACAAAAGTTTTCTTTTCGTTTTTAATGTCACTCATTACAGGCTTACCAAGCACCTCTTGTGTGCTTTCAACATCAAGTATGTCATCCTGTATCTGGAAGGCAAGTCCCGTTTTTTCTCCTGCCAAAGCAAGCTTTTTAACGTCCTCGTCCTTTGCTCCGGCAATATACGCACCCGCTTCAATGGCACCCCTTATCATTGCAGAGGTTTTGTTTATATGAATATATTCAAGAGTTTTACTATCTACTTCCTTACCCTCGCTTATAACGTCAACTGTCTGTCCGGCAACCATTCCTCTTGTGCCTGCCGCCGCAGCTATGGCTTTAAACGCTTTGATATATCTTCTGTCGCTATATTTCATAAGAGCATCAGCCATTGTTTCAAAAGCAAGGCTTAAAAGCCCATCTCCTGCAAGTATAGCCATATCTTCGCCAAAAACCTTATGGTTTGTGGGTATGCCTCTTCTCAAGTCATCGTTATCCATGGCAGGAAGGTCATCGTGTATAAGCGAATAGGTATGGATCATCTCCATAGCACAGGCAAAAGGTAACACATCCTCGCTTTTTCCGCCAAAGGCCTCACAAGCCGCCATCATAAGCACAGGGCGAAGTCTTTTTCCTCCCGCGAACACACTGTATCTCATAGCCTTATTCAGTATTTCAGGCTCTTTATCTGACAAATAACTATCAAGAGCTTTATTTATAACATCAGCCTTTTTGCTGAAATAAGCCTTTATATCCATCATTCTTCCTCCGCCTTAACAAAGCTCTCTTCAACAAAAGCATTGTCTTTTTTTAAAAGCAGCATAACCTGCTGTTCAGCCGCCTTAAGCTTCTCTCCACAAAAAGCAAGAAGCTCGGCTCCTTCCTTATAAAGCTCAATGGACTGTTCAAGAGAAACTTCTTCGCTCTCCAGAAGATCTGTTATCTCATCTATTCTTTTAAGTGCTTCCTCATAAGTCTTCTTTTTCTTAGCCATTTATTTCAGTCCCCTTCACCGTAGCATAAACATTTCCTTTTTCAAGATGAAGCGATATTTCATCCCCGCTTTTTACGCAAGCGGGATCCTTCAATATACGCCCGTTATGGTATGCTACCGAATATCCTCTTTTTAAAACGGATAAAGGTGATAATGCCTCAAGGTTTTTAAGTCCTGCCTCAAAGCCTGTCCTTTTTTTATCAATAAAACGAATCATTAAATTATCAAGGGTCTTTGCTTTTTCCTTAAGCTCCCTTTCTTTAAGTTCAAAAACCTTATCAGGTCTTAATCCTTCAGTTTTAGCTTTTATGACCTCAAGTTCAAGCCTCTTCTTAAGCATATATCCTTTATATGCCCTCGTAAGCCTTGTTTCGGCAGAAGATACTATCTCCATATCTTCTTCAACACTATTTACCGCAAGCTCCGCTGCCGCAGAAGGCGTAGGTGCCCTCATATCCGCCACAAAATCGGCAATGGTAAAATCCGTTTCGTGTCCAACAGCTGATATGACAGGTATTTCAGAAGCAAAAATGGCCCTCGCCACCTTTTCCTCATTGAAACACCACAAGTCCTCCATGCTGCCTCCTCCTCGCCCTACTATTATGGTGTCTGCCTTTCCCCATTCATTAACCGACTCGATAGCATCCACAATGCTGTCTGCCGCATATTCTCCCTGAACAAGGGCCGGGAACACAACGACATTAACAGACGGGTTTCTCCTTCCCGCTATCTGTATTATATCCCTTACAGCCGCACCAGTAGGCGATGTTATTACCGCTATCGTCTGTGGTCTTTTTTCTATCTCACGTTTATAGTCCGGATCAAAAAGCCCTTCTTCGGAAAGCTTGTTTTTAAGTGCCTCAAAAGCAATACTAAGTTCTCCGCTTCCCTCTGGGTCAACTATCTGAACATAAAGCTTGTACGTTCCGCTTTTCTCATAAACAGAAATATATCCGCAGATCACTGCCTTAAGCCCGTTATAAAGCTCAAAAGGCATCATCGATGCATACTCTTTGAACATAACACAGTCAATAGAGCTTGTCTCATCCTTAAGAGTAAAATAAATATGTCCCGAGCTATGCCTCTTATAGTTTGATATCTCTCCTCTTATCCACATAGATCCAAGGATATAATCATCTTCTATAAGCCCCTTTATATATCTGTTTATCTGTAAAACCGAATATACTTTTCTTTCCAATTATGCTTCCTCCGCAGCACTTCCAAGTATGCCGTTAATAAACGCAGGTGACTCATCAGAGCTGTATTTTTTAGCAAACTCCACCGCTTCGTTTATAATAACGCTTAAAGGTGTGCCATCTGTAAACTTCATTTCATAAATAGCTATCCTTAAAATAGCAAGGTCGACCTTACTCATTCTCTCTGTAGACCAGCCTTTTGCAAATCTTCCTATAAGCTCGTCTATATTTTCCAGATTAGCGCAAACTCCGTCAGTAAGCTCGTTTGTAAAAACGATGTCCTCCTCGGGTATCTCTTCGTTTACAGCGTAAAATACCTCTTTTGTCTGCTCAATGTTTTCAAAGCCCATAAAATCTGACTGAAAAACTAAATAAAATGCGTTCTTTCTTGCGCTTCTACGACTCATAATGCTCCTCCAAAAAATTAAATAAACAAATAACCCTTAAATATATTCTATTTAAGGGTTACAAAATTACTCTGCCTCGGGTTCGTCTTTAGCTTTTTTATTTGTTGCTATAGCTGTAATGCGAACATCTATGGCGGTAACTGTAAGTCCCGTCATAGTTTCAAGTGCATTTTTAACTTTTTCCTGAACCTCTGTAGCTGCCTGCTGAAGTTTAACTCCGTATTTAGCCGCAAGCTCAAGCTCAGCCTTAACTTCATTTCCCTCAACGGTGACTTTTACACCCTTTGACTGGTTGTTTTTTTTGCCAAAAAGGTCAGTTATGCCTCCGCCCTGGATAGTTGTTATCCCCTCTACTTCCTGAACTGCTGTTGCAGCAATTATAGCTATAACCTCGTCAGCGATCTGAATCTGTCCTACTGCCGGTTTGATGTCATTGATTTCAGTCATATTTCATCCCTCCTGTATTAATCTAACTATCGTTTTTTCCGCAAAATCCATACTAAAACATTTAGCGGGAATTAAACATAGACTATGTATATTATAACAGAAAAAATTGATTTTGCAATTGTATATACAAAATTTTATACATTCAGAATGAATATTAAACATCATTGTACACTTTTAAGGGTACTAATTCTTATTTTATCCGAGCTCATAGATGTTTTCCTCTTAACTATATCCTCTATCTGTGCAATATCCGCATCCGTAAGCTCTTTTTTATCCACAACAACATCCACCGTTTCGTCATCTATCCTTACATACGCATTACCAAAGCCCTTTGCCTTTATCATAGCCTCTGCCGCCGTTTCCTTCTCTATCCTCTGCTGTATTGTAAGCATATTATCCGAGCATTTGCTTATCTCCTCCGCTGTAAGGTTATCATTATTCATCATTTCGGTCAGCATATCCTGCTGTTTAGCCCTTGCCTGCTCTCTTTCAAGCTTTGCCTGAACAAAGAAAACACTTTCATCCGCCTCCAGGCTTACAAATACCGCCGCCCCTGTATCATCTTCTTCTGCCTGTGCCGTTATCATATCGTATCCGTTTTCGGAATAAACATCCATGTCCTCGTCATCTGCAAACACTACTATCTCCCCGTCCTGAACAAGTGCGGAATACATATCTCCCTCATCTCCGTAAACAGATGCAGTTCCATTGCTCTGCCCGTTTTTCATCTCCGCAAAATTAAGATAGCCTGCCACGACCACCATAACAAGCAGTGCCGTTATCATTACCTGATTTCTTTTTATAGCAAACATTTCAAACCTCCTCATACCTTCATTTTAAGCACCTGTATTTTATGGGTGCTTACCCCAAGAGCAGCCTGTGCGGCCGCAATAAGGTTGTTTTTAACTATTATGCTGTCTCCTCCCTCCGCAACTATTATAACTCCCTCTATTTCAGGCTCCATCTCCTTAAGCACAAGCGGTGTCTGCGAGCCGTCAGAGTTTTCCATAATAACGTATGTACTTTCTTTAAGACTACTTTTTATATCCCTTTCGTCACCCTTTACAGCGTTTTCTTTTGTAGATGTATCTTCCTCACTTAACTGCTGTGCCACCACAAGCTCTTTACCGGTTTTGTATGTTATAAGCACATCGACTTTTCCGGCCCCTTCGGTTTTTGAAAGTATCACCTCAAGCCGGTCTTCAAGGGTATCCGTTTTCTCTTCTTTAACTGCGGCCATAGCCTTTACCTCTTTTGCTTCATCCTTCCTTCCGAAGGCTCCGCCAAGAAATATAAGTGCTATGCCAACAGCGGCAAAAGTAATAATATCCGTCTTTATCTTTTTCCTGTTGCCGCCCAGTATATCTATAAGGCTTTTCTTTTCCATCGTTTTTCTTCTCCTTATCTTCGTTCCTTAAGTATGATCACATCTACTTTTTCAAGCCCCGTTGCGCCTTTAATCTCTTTCCTCAAAATATTCACAGCTTCTTCACATTCTGCACACACGCTCTCATCTTCATCGTATGCCATAACCTCTTCCACACAGCTGTGGGGGGTCTCAATATGTATATTGATCCCGTCTATCCTCTCCCCTGCGCTGTTTATTTTTATATCGCTTATTTCTATTCCGTTTTCTTCCGCAAGAAGATCACAGCTGTTTTCTATACTCTTTATGTATATATCGTTAACGATTTTTCTTTGTTCATCGGCATTTTGTGCTGAATATACCTCCTTAAACTCAAAATCAAGTCCTCTTCCGTATATAATCTCAATCGCTGGCTCAGCTACAGCCGCTATTATGACAAGCCCTGTTATAAGCCTTGCATATTTTTTAAAACTGCTTTCAGGCATTATCATTTCCGCCAGAGCTGTAACTATCATCAATCCGACTATATTTTCTATATATGCTTCAACAGCCTCTATCATTCTAAAAACCTCCGCCTATATAAGCCCCACAAGCATAATAGCCGCAAACATAAACATGACCATTGCCGTAAAAAGTGTGCTCAGCATAAGCCCTATGTTATCTCCTGCGGCATTTATACATTTTATAAACCTCTTTTCACCTATGGGTTCTGTAAGTGCCGCCATTATTTTAAACATGACCATTAACGCAAACACCTTTATAAGCGGCAAAAGGCAGGCTATGCCTATAACAACGATAACAGCCACAAGATAAGAGCTTCTGACCGCCCCTGTCATAGCCGCCGCCGTATCTATCGCCCCGCCAAAAACATCTCCGACAACAGGCACGGCACCCATAAGTGCTCTCACAGTTTTTCCCGCTGCCTTATCTGCTGCCGAAGCACCTATCTTCTGCAGGGATAATAGTGCCATAAAGCTTACGGAAACCGTTTTAAGCGTCCGTTTTACACCCTTACCTATCAGCTTAGAAAGCTTCCCTATCCTCTCTCTTTCCGTAATGTTATTTACTATTTCAAGTGTCATTCCAAGGGATATCGCAGGAAGAATAGCTATCCTAGCAAAGCTAGCCATAGCCCCTGCAGCACCCGCAACAAAAGGCCCCGCTATAAAAGCCGATGTATACTCTCCCGATGCCGCCATTATCGTGTAAAACACAGGCATAGATGCAACAACTATATTCCCAAGGCCCTCAAGGCTGTCCTTTACCATATCCCCCGTTAAAGCAAACATTTCCGTTATAACAAATATCATTACCATATAGCATACATAAAAGCTCAGCTCCGACACTGATTTGCTTTTAAAAGATGAGCTTAAGGTCTTAAGTAGTGCGCTCATTATTACCGCAACCATAACAGGCTTCATCAGATAGAGGCACGCCTTGGTCTCTTCAAAAAACATATCGCTTACCTTACGCACTATTACCTTCAGCGAAAAAGCATCTTCACCGTCTATAACGCTTTCCATAATATCGCTTACCCTTACCCCTGTTTCTTCGCCGGACACCTTGTCCAATCCATTTACAGTATCGTTATCTATCACCTCATAAACAGGTGATGCCATCGCACACGGCGTGAACATAAAAACACCCGCAGCCGCAACAAATACCATAACAAGCCTTTTGACCCATCTCCCGTTTTTAAACAAGGCTCATCACCCTTTCCAGAAAATCCAGAAAAACAGGAGCCGAAATTGCCATTATAAGCACCTTTCCTCCAAGCTCTATTTTTGAGGCTATAAGACTGACCCCTGCATCGTTACATATTTCAACGCCAAATTCGGATATATACGATATGGCTACAACCTTAAGCACGACCTCTATATATGTATTATCTATGCCCGATATATCCGCCATCCTTTTGAGCACATCTATGACAGGGCCTACCTCGCTTACTATGAGCATTATCATTATCACACCCGTAGCCAGAGCCGCCACAGCGCTTATCTCAGGGCTGTATTTTTTAAGCATCACCGTAAGCAGGGCACCTATTATACCTATGGATACTATCTGAACTATATCCATCCCCATCACCTCTTTAAAGCCTGAAAAGAGTCTGTACGGAGGTAAAAAGCTCGTTTATGTACTCTATTACCCAGAAAAGCACGACCACAAGACCGGCAAGAGTAGTCATCATAGCCTGTTCCTCCCGTCCCGCCCTTATAAGCACCTGGTTAAGCACAGCCACAAGTATGCCTACTGCCGCTATCTGAAAAACAATGTTTATATCCATCAAACACCCTCCGCATCAAATAATAACTACTACTATAAGAAGCCCCGCCATTATGCCAAGGCTTTTATAAAGTCTTTTCTGCTCACTATATAACTCCTTAAGCTCCATACTTTTTTCGTCTATGTAGCTTACAGTTAAATCCGCATTGCTCAACTGACTCATTTCATCAGAAAAACCAAGACATCTGCCAAAGGCTTTTATATTATCAATATCCTCCGCTATCATAAAAGACCCATCAAGGCTTTTATCGACTGCCTCCTCCCAAGCCGCAAACGCACCGCCCGCCCCCTTGCCATAAAGCAGCTCTGAAGCCTTTAAAAACGCCTGTCCTGCCCTGCCTGCACACCTTTTTCCTATATTTTCAAATATCTCCCAAAGTGCCCCTCCCGCATACATGGTTTCTCCTGAAAAAAGTAGAAAAGCCTTCTTAAATCCCAGCATCTCTTCTCTTCTCTTTTTCGTACATTCAGCCATATACCAGCCAAAGCCATAAAACGAAAAAATTACAACAATACTTCCAATAAGCTTAATCAGCACTACCCGTCATCTCCTCAAAACTGCCGTTATATACAGCCTTTATCCCGCCAACCCTTTGCGGGCCGTAAAGCAGAACATATCTTTCAAATATCCCTTTATATCTTTCCGCGTCTTTTATATCCTCTCCGTGGGATGTACATATAAGCTTTACTCCTGAAAGCACCGCTGTCCTTATGGCGACCATATCCTCCTCGCTACCTATCTCGTCTGCAGCAATTACTTCAGGCGACATACTCCTTAAAAGGATCATCATCCCCTTTGATTTGGGACAGCTGTCCACAACATCAGTCCTTATGCCTATATCATTTACAGCCCTTCCTCTGAAGGAAGCCGCGATCTCGCTTCTTTCATCGCACACACCTACAGTCATCCCCTTAAAGTCACCAAAGCCATCGCTTACCCGTCTTATTACGTCCCTTAAAACAGTTGTTTTGCCCCCGCCCGGAGGCGATATTATAAGTGTGTTGAAAAAGCGTCCTTTATAGGTTATGTATTTAAGTGCCTCATCGCCACAGCCCTTTATTTGTCTGGCTAATCTGAAATTAAGGCTTGATATATTTCTTAATGTTTTTATTTTTCCCCCGTCCGCAACTACCTTTCCACATATACCTACCCTGTGGCCACCTTCTATGGTTATAAAACCGTTTTTGATCTCTTCATCAAAAGCGTAAAGCGAGTACCCTCCAAGTATTTCTGCAGTAAGCGCAATATCCTTAGCAGACGGTATAAAGGCATTTTCCTTACCTGTTATCCTTCCGTCCTGATCCAGAAAAATCTCTGTT
>SVDG01000038.1 GCA_015057875.1 Lachnospiraceae bacterium
GAGGAAGATTTATTGAAGCTATCTCCGGGAATTTGTTCATAACTCGCATAGCCGCTCCTGTAAAGGGAAGCACCTTGTTGACTGCCTTGCTGTAAAAAGCGTTAGGGTGTGTAAGCAGTATTGAGGGCAGAACAGGGTAAACTGTGAATAAGCACTGTCCTGCTGATGATACTGTTTCCATAAGGTCCTGGAACAGCATTACAAGGTCGGGTTTGCCATGGGGACTGTGAGAGTCTGCGTTAAGGCCAAGGCCTTCCATAAGCACCGCATAGCCTGCATTAAGATGACATCCGCCACGGTTAGCAACAGCATAGCCAAGACCCTGACCTACAGAGCCTCTGGGCTCGTATGCCGCAAGCTCAAGACCCTTTGAGTGGATAGCAAATTCTTTTCCACCGTATTTTTCCGAAAGGCGTTTGCTTCCTTCTGCGAGCTCATCTCCAAGGCCTCTTCTGTAGGCAATATCTTCCCAAAGCTTGGAAATACCTTCTGTCTGACCAAACTCAAGTCCGTTATCCCATAATCCTTTTTCATTGGCCTCCATTGCGTAACAAACGGTGTTTGCCGCAGAAATAGTGTCAAGGCCAAGCTCATCAAGGATATAGTTCCATTCAAAAATCTTTTCTACGTTATTGTTAAGCATATTGCTGCCTAAAAGGCAGAGTGTTTCAAGCTCAGGGCCTTTGACCTCCTTGCCATTTACTATAACTGTTCTTGAACAACGGATAGGGCAGGATACACAGCCTTTATTTACTATGTTAAATTCCTCGGCAATACGCTCGCCGCTTATCTTTTCGTAATCGTCATATTTTCCTGCACTATAGTTTTTGGTAGAAAGCATACTGTGGGCCTGCATACTGCTTATAAGTCCCGCTGTGCCCATTTTGGGAGTAAATTCTCCTGTTAAGGGGTGGCCGGATATGTATTTCCACCATTTTTTATTGTATTCGTGCCATTTAACAGGGCTTGCAACAGGTACCTTTTTAGTGCCGAAAACTGTAACAGCCTTAATGTTTTTATAGCCCATAACAGCACCAAGACCTGTTCTTCCGGCTATTCGTGCATCGCTTACGATGCCTGCAAAGCGTACCATATTTTCTCCGCCGGGACCGATAACTATTTTACCGCTTCTTTTGGGGAGCGCCTCCTGCACGGGTGTTGTTTCCATACCCCAAAGCTCTGTAGCATCGTTAAAGGTCACTCTGTCGTTTACTATGTCTATCCAGGTGGGTGTTTCGGCTTTGCCTGTTAAAATAAGTCCGTCAAACCCAGTTTTTTTAAGGAAGTAGCCGAAGGTGCCGCCGCAGTTTGATGAGGCGATAATGCCTGTTTGGGGAGATATGCCGGAAATATTGAAACGGTTGGAGCTGGGCGCTCCTGTGCCTGTAAAAGGACCCGTTGTAATAACAAGCATATTTTCCTCACTTAAGGGTTTTTCCTTGCCTGTAAGGTTATCGTAAAGTATTTTATCTGCCATCATTTTTCCGCCGATAAAAAGCTCTCTTTCGCTATCGGAAAAAGGATAGTCGCTTATTTCTTTTGTTGTAAGGTCAATGTGGAGAACTCGTCCCATATAACCGCCGTATTTGCTTGCCATAGAGATTGCTCCTTTACTTATCTTTTATTGTTTGCCATCTTGTCAGCAATGTATTCAAGTGCGTGGAAGGCCGCAGCTAAAACAAAGGGAACGCAAAGCTTTTTGTTCTTTTTAAGGCCTATAAGAGCAAGCAGACCTGTGCCGCCAAGGATACCTAAACGTAAGCCTTTTTCCATATTGCTCATAGGCATAACTGCTTTACTTCCTTCACTTACATTGAGCATATTTCCGCTCATTTTATCAAAGATCTTTTCTGCATCGTGATATGTATAAACATCAGGTATAGCCCAGAGGCATGAGTCACGCATTACGTTTGCTATCATATCGGGATAGTCTTCTTTTTTTATCTCATCGCAGTATTCGGGAAGACCAAGCTCGCGGATAAGAGCTGTAAGCTCATCCATAAAGATCTCAAATAATTCATCAGCACTCTGGCTTTCATCACCCATACCTAAATTGATCGCTATATCAGCAACAGCATCTTTTATTTTATCCTTTGAATAACGCATAACGGGCGGCATTGAAATGGAAAGAGATGCACCGTGGGGGATATTGTATTTAGCGCCTATAGTGTGGCCGAATGAGTGACCATAGCCTAAAGACTCATAGTTTATTGTAAGACCGCCAAGATAAGCACTCTTTGCCATGTTGGCTCTTGCCTCAAGGTCATTTCCGTCATAGTAAGCCTTGCGTAAGTTCTCCCATGCAAGACGGATACACTCCATGCTATATGTTCCTCTGTGGCTTCCTTTGCGGTGGTGTACTGCTGAAATATGTCCCTCTATACCGTGAACAAGGGCGTCAAAGCCTGTTGTAGCAGTAACATAGGGAGGACAGCCTACAGTAAGCTCGGTGTCAAGTATTATGTGTTTTATTCTTGTGTAGAATGTAATACTTCCGTATTTTGTATGTGTTATGTTATCGCTTATAACAACGCCGAGGGTTGTTTCAGCACCTGTGCCTGCTGTTGTGGGTATTGTTATCATAGGAACGGCGTTATTAAGGGCTGTAAGCACATACTGGCATGTCATAAACTTGGAGCTTAAATGGGGTGCCTTCATACAGCCTGATGCTACCTTTGCAGTATCAAGAACAGAGCCGCCGCCGAAGGCTATAATGCACTGAACCTCGTGTTTTAAGCCGATAACGGTTGCCTCGTCTACCATTGCAAAAGTAGGGTTTGGAAGAACCTTGTCATAAATACAGTATTCAATTCCATTTGCCTCAAGAGAGTCTGTAACTGAATCAAGCAAGCCTAATTTTATAAGGTTTTCATCTGTTATGATAAGCACCTTGTGATAGCCGTTTTCCTTACAGTAGCCGCCTACGTTTGCACGTACACCATAGCCTTCTTCGAGGGTATGGCCTCTTACTGGAAGCACCTGCTGAACGATGTTAAAAGCCTTGGGTATAACTGTTCTTATAAGATATGTCATGGGAACTCCTCCTTTTTGATAGACTTATATCATATTTTATAATCATTATACACTAAAATCATGGTCAGTGAACAAATATATAAAAATATATTTTAACTGTTTTTGGGCATAGGCTGTGGTATAATAAAAAAGAAGATAAATTTGTTTGGGAGGAATGGCGTTGGATACTTCCATAATTTTAATGTTATTTTTGCAGATAATACTTATAGCTCTTAATGCAGTCTTTGCCTGTGCCGAGATAGCTATCATTTCTATGAGTGATACAAAGATAGCAAAGCTTGCTTCAGAGGGTGATAAAAGAGCTGTGCGTCTTGCACGCCTTACAAATGAACCTGCTCGCTTTCTTGCCACTATTCAGGTAGCTATAACCCTTTCAGGATTTATGGGCAGTGCCTTTGCGGCGGAAAATTTTTCAGAAGTTATAGTGGATCTTGTAGTGGGCCTTGGCTTAAATGTACCTGTTAATGTTGTGGACTCGGCATCGGTAATTGTTATAACTGTGATACTTTCTTATTTTACCCTTGTTTTTGGTGAGCTTGTGCCTAAACAGGTAGCTATGCGTAAGGCAGAACCTCTTGCTCTTATGATGAGTGCCCTTATAAGCGGGGTGTCAAGGGTGTTTTCTCCCCTTGTTTCTTTCCTTACATTTTCAACAAACACTATCCTTCGTCTTTTTGGCATAGATCCGGATAAGAATGATGATGTGGTAAGCGAGGAAGAGATAAGGATGATGGTAGATGTGGGAAGCGAAAGGGGTACCATTGACGAGGACGAAAGAGATTTTATTGAAAACGTGTTCGAATTTGATGATATAACAGCAGAAAATGTTGCTACCCACAGAACAGACCTTGATATGCTGGATATTAACGATTCGATGGAGGTCTGGGACGAGATAATAATGTCTACAAGGCACACGAGGTATCCTATCTGTGACGATACTGCTGATAAGATAGTGGGTATACTCAATGCCAGCGAATATCTTCGCCTTAAAGATAAAAGCCGTGAAAACGTGCTTAAGTACGCTGTAACAGGTGCATACTTTGTGCCTGAAACTATTAAAGCCGCAACTCTTTTTAAAAATATGAAAAATGAAAGACAGAGATTGGCAGTAGTGCTTGATGAATACGGCGGTATGATGGGAGTTGTTACTCTTAATGACCTTGTGGAGAGACTTGTTGGTGACCTGCTTTTTGAAGAAAAGCCGGTAACGGCTATGATGATAGAACAGACTGGTGAAAACGAATGGGCTATAAACGGAAGTGCAAGGCTTGATGAGGTAAGCGAAAGGCTCGGGGTCAAACTTCCTGTTGATGACTATGAGACCTTTAACGGCCTTGTTTTCAATGTTCTTGGTACGATGCCCGAAAGCGGAAAAAACATATATCTTGAAACTGATGACCTGAAGATAAATATACTGGAAATAAAAGAACATCAGGTGGAAGCGGCAAGGGTATCTGTTAAAAAAGAATAATTTTTGTAAAATTTTTAGGCCTGCAAATATCGCTATTTTGCAGGCTGATTTTTTGCCTCGGAAAATAAAAGACTATTGAAAAACGGTTGTTTTGGCAACTTATGATAAAAATATAAAGTTGCCTATGCAACTAAATTGATATAAAATACATATTAAAAATATTATGATTTAACATAAATATGCCTATAAATCACAAATCATAGAAAAAAGTATGGTTGACAAAGAAATAACAAGGTACTATACTAATAATTGCTTAAGCAACTAAAAAGGAGGGCGTTATGGGAAAACATCTTAATGATAAAATTTCCGCGATTTACAGGATAAGCTGTATTAGCCTTGATAAGAAGTTTGAAAGTTTATCTCTTACAAGGGCACAGGCGGCCTTTCTTATTTCCGTATGCGAAAAGGAAGGGCAGAGCCAGGAGCAGGTGGCCGCGTGGACACAGATGGATAAGGGTGCCGCTGCCCGTGTTTTTAAACAGCTTGAGGAGGGAGGATATATAAAAAGGCTTTCATGTATGTATGATAAAAGGAAGCACTGTATTTTCCCCAGACGAAAGGCAAAGGAGCTTTATCCTGAACTTAAGGCGGTAATGAATGAGTGGGACCGCACTCTTACAAACGGTTTGACAGATCTTGAGATAAGTATGCTTGATAATCTGCTTAACCGTGTTAACGAAAATATAAGGTGAATATGCTTATGTATTTATTAAGGAGGGCTTAAAATGGAAGAGAAAAAAGAATCAACAAGAGAAGAAGAGATCCGTCAGCTTGGCAGAGGAAATTTCCGTATTGGTCTTAACTGCTGTGAATCAGCATTTAAGGCATGCATGGATTCAGGTGAATTCGGCCCCTGCAGCGATGATATGATATGCATGGCTTCAGGCTTTGGCGGCGGTCTTGGCGGTAAAAGACAGCTTTGCGGTGCTGTTATAGGCGCGGCCATGGGCCTTGGTCTTAAAAAAGGAAGAAGAGACCCCCTTGCAACAGAGGATTTTGAGGAAAGATTGGAGCAGCTTAACGGCGAGGGCGGAATATATGACCAGTTTAAAGCTTATGCAGAGGAGATCGAGGCCGAATACGGTGCCCTTACATGTGGCGAGCTTATAAAATACTGGGACGAAAGAGACGAGATGCACTCTTATGATCGTAAAAAATTCTGCCAGAACCTTATTGGTTTCTGCTGTAAAACAGCATATAAGCACGCTAACAAATAAGGAGGAGCAAAAATGAGCCAGAAAGTAGTTATAATCGGCGGCGTTGCAGGTGGTGCGGGCACAGCGGCAAGACTTAGACGAAACGATGAAAATGCTGAAATAATAATGTTCGAAAGAGGCGGATATATCTCTTTTGCAAACTGCGGTCTTCCTTATTACATAGGCAATACCATAACAGAAAGAGAGAGCCTTCTTATACAGACACCCGAGGCTATGAAGGCACGCTTTAACATTGATATAAGAATAATGAGTGAGGTAACAAAAATATTACCTGACGAAAAATGTGTTGAAATTACAGAAAAACTGACAGGCAGAGTTTATAAGGAAAGCTACGATAAGCTTGTTATTTCAACAGGTGCAAGTCCTGTTATCCCTCCAATAGAGGGCATTGACGGCAAGGATATCTATACTTTATGGACTATCCCCGATACAGATAAGATAAAAGCTATCGTTGATGGTAAGGATATCAAAAAAGCTGCTGTTATCGGCGGCGGTTTCGTAGGCCTTGAGATAGCGGAAAACCTTGCAGATCTTGGCATAGAGGTATCTCTTATCGAAATGCAGGATCAGGTCATGACAACTCTTGACAGGGACATGGCACAGTTTGTTCACATGGAGCTTAATGCAAAGGGTGTTAAGCTTTTCCTTAACGAGGCTGCAACAGCTATCAGAGATACTGAAAAGGGTAAAGAGATAACTCTTACAAGCGGAAAAACTGTTGATGCAGAGCTTATAGTGCTTTCTGTAGGTATCAAACCTAACAGTGCTATTGCTAAAGAATGTGGTATAGAGTGTGGTCCCAAAGGACATATAATCGTAAACGAATACCTTGAAACAAATAAAGAGGATATTTACGCCCTTGGCGATGTTATAGAGGTAGTTGATTATGTAACAGGCAGAAAGACTGCTGTTCCTCTTGCCGGCCCTGCCAACAAAATGGGAAGGATCATGGGCGATAACCTCTGTGGTATGAAAGTTAAATATAACGGAACACAGGGCACCTTTGTAGCAAAAATATTCGGAGTAACAGCATCAGGCACAGGTGCAACAGAAAAGAGCCTTAAAGCCATGGGTAAGGAGCCTTATAAAGATTATATGGTGGTTTACGGTCATTCAAATAACCATGCAGGCTATTATCCCGGTTTTTCACCTTTACATACAAAGCTTATCTTTGACCCTGCAGACGGAAAGATTTTAGGTGCACAGGCAGTAGGACAGGGCGGAACAGAAAAACGTATAGACGTTATTGCAACAAGTATACGCTTCGGCGGAACAATATACGATCTGACTGAGCTTGAGCTTGCTTATGCTCCTCCCTACAACACAGCAAAAGACCCTATGAACTTCTTAGGCTTTGCGGCTGAAAACATACTTAAAGGCAAGGTAGGTCTTATCCAGTGGCATGAGATGGCTTCTCTTGACCTTAATAAATATCAGATAATAGATGCAAGAAGACAGGATGAGTTTGACCTTGGAACTATTCCCGGAAGTGTGCTTATCCCCGTTGATGAGATAAGAGAAAAAATAGATATGGTAGATAAAAACCGTATCCCTGTTGTGTTCTGCCGTGGTGCTGTAAGAAGCTATATTGCCGCAAGGGTGCTTTTACAGAACGGCTGGGATGAGGTGCTTTCAATGGCAGGCGGATACCTCACATGGGAAGCCGGAGTTTACGAGCCTAAAAACTGATATAAAAACATAAGGAGAATTAAAAATGGACAGCGTATTAAAAGAAAAGATCTTTAATTTGGGTGTTGAAACAGAGGCAAAATACGGCGGATGTGCACAGTGTGTTTTACGCACATTATCTGAGACTGTGCTTGATATAGACCCTGCGGTTATTAAAAGTGCAACTGCACTTATGGCAGGCGGTATCCGTTCAGGTAACAGCTGTGGTGCATTTACAGGCGGTCTTATGGCTATTGCTTCTGTAACAGGCAGAGAAACAACAGAAATGGAAAATGCACAGGCAGTTGCAGATACTGCTGTTCCTGCACGTAAGTTTTTCCAGAAGTTTATTGACGAATACGGCAGTGTAAACTGCAGAGATATCCAGTATAAAATAATGGGTAAAAACTATCGTATGTATGACCCTGAGGATCTTCAGAGATTCCTTGATGACGGAGGACACGATGATAAGTGCACGCACGTTGTAGGTAAGGCAGCTGTGTGGGTTGCAGAGGTCCTTGAGGAATGCGGTGTTAAAGAGTTTTAAAACAATAATCGGCGGGTAGATTTTTAAATTTACCTGCCATTTTTGTTGTTATGGGTCGTTTATTGGTATTTTTTACATATATTTTTTTATATAAAAGCTATATTAGGAAGAAATTTATATTTTCAATCGCTAAATTGTGTGTTATAATATTTGGCGTGATAAATCTAATCATAGTTTTTTGCAGTATTTTTATACTATTATAGTTGGGAGAAATGATAAATGGAACGCAAAATTGGAACGGTTTCAATGGGTGTCCGCTGCCCTATAATCCGAGAGGGAGACAACCTTGCGGATATAGTTGTTACAAGTGTGCTTGAAGCAGCTGAATATGGCGGATTTTCACTTAAAAACAGAGACGTTATTGCAGTAACAGAGTCTATCGTTGCACGTTCTCAGGGTAACTATGCTTCAGTTGAGGCTATCGCAAAGGACGTTAAAGCAAAATTCGGTGACGATGCAGTAGGCGTTATCTTCCCTATACTTTCAAGAAACCGCTTTGCGATATGCTTAAGAGGTATTGCTATGGGTGCTAAAAAGATCGTGCTTATGGTAAGCTACCCCAGTGACGAGGTTGGTAATGAGATAGTTTCTATCGATAAGCTTGATGAAGCAGGCGTAGACCCTTACAAAGAGGTCCTTACACTTGAAAGATACCGCGAGCTTTTCGGCGAAAACAGACATCCCTTTACAAATGTTGATTACATCGAATATTACAGCGGTATTATCAAAGAGGCTGGTGCAGAGGTAGAGGTAATCTTTGCTAATGACCCCAGAGCAATTTTAGACTATACAAAGAGCGTTTTAACATGTGATGTTCACACAAGATTCCGTACAAAACGCCTTCTTAAAGCAGCAGGTGCCGAAAAGGTATACGGACTTGATGATATTTTAAAAGAGTCTGTTGACGGAAGCGGCTGCAACGAAAAATACGGACTTTTAGGTTCAAACAAATCAACTGAGGACAGCGTTAAACTCTTCCCTCAGGATTGTCAGGGCCTTGTTGACGATATCCAGAAACAGATACTTGATAAAACAGGTAGCCTTGTTGAGGTCATGGTTTACGGTGACGGTGCCTTCAAAGATCCTGTAGGTAAAATATGGGAGCTTGCAGACCCTTGTGTAGGCGTTGCTTATACAGCAGGCCTTGACGGAACACCTAATGAGGTCAAGCTTAAATATCTTGCTGACAACGACTTCAAAGACTTAAGCGGAGAGGCTCTTAAAGAGGCCATCTCAAACCGTATCAAAGAAAAGGAAGATAACCTTGTAGGCAATATGGCTTCACAGGGAACAACTCCCAGAAGACTTACAGACCTTATAGGTTCATTATGTGACCTTACAAGCGGCTCAGGTGATAAAGGAACACCTGTTATCCTTATCAAAGGTTATTTCGACAACTTTACAGATTGATAGAAAGGGTGCTATGCACCCTTTTTTAATTTATATGTAAATTTATGTTGAATTTTGTATTTAATTGTTCTAAAATCTTCTTTGGTTTGTTTTTATAAAGGAGATTTTTATATGTCAGATGTTTTTAAAAAGATGCTCCGTGCATCTGTCGGTCTTGTTATAGCAGGCCTCGGAATATATTTTACAATGCAGGCGAACATAGGACTCGCACCATGGGATGCACTTAATCAGGGTCTTGCTGATATGTTTGGTACATCTTTTGGCAATGTATCTGTTGCTACAGCTTTTATAGTTATTTGCATAGACCTTCTTTTAAAGGAACATATAGGATATGGTACTATCCTTGATGCAATTATTGTAGGCAAAGCGGTCGACTTTTTTAATTATATTAGTTTCATACCGGTTCAGCATAGCCTCGTAACAAGCATACCCCTTCTTATAGCGGGACTGTTTGTTATAAGCTTCGCCATTTATTTTTATATGTCTGCGGGGCTTTGCTGCGGGCCCAGGGATATGCTTATGGTAGCTGTAGGCAAGCGTATGAGAAAAATACCAATCGGCTATGTAAATATGGGTGTTCTTGCGGCAGTCGTTGTTGTAAGTTTTTTCATCGGTGCACCTATAGGTATTGGTACTATAATTTCTGTTTTCGGTCTTGGTTTTACTATGCAGATAGTAAACAACATCGTTAAATACGAGCCAAGGAACACGGAACATGAGGATATAATAGAGACCACAAAACGTATCCTTAGGTTCAGAAATGATAAAGTAGGGGAAGACTTCTGATATATCTTTGTATAGTATTTATTGAATAAAGTAAAAAAATATATTTTAATTATCAAACGGGCGTAATTTTTTACGTCCGTTTGATTTTATGGTAGAATATTGTATGGATAAATGATATAATATTATTACATAATTTGTGCGAAGGGGGAGGTTTTATGATTGGTATCATAGGTACTTTTTTTGCTCTTGCTCTTCTTATATATCTTGTATATAAAGGTTGGGGCATAATACCTGTAGCTTTTATAGCTACATTTATAGTAATAGTTGTAAACGGAAATATTGCGGATACATTTGATATTTTGAGGTACCAGTTCCTTGGTGCACCGGTAGTCCTTGAGGCGGGAGGGTATGGAGCACCGAGCGGACTTCTTGGCTTTATATCGACTAACTTTTTCCTTTTGCTTTCAGGAGCTATGTTCGGTACGGTTATGGGCGAAAGCGGTGCGGCTAAATCCATAGCTTCATTTATAAGCAAAAAGCTTGGAGCAGGCAACGCCATACTTATTACGATAATCGTTACCGCTATCCTTTCTGCAGGCGGTATAAGTGCATTCGTGTGTATGTTTGCTGTTTTTCCCCTTGTTGTTCATCTGTTCAGGGAGGCAGATATACCAAGAAGATATCTTGTAGGTGCTTTTAACGCGGGTGCTTCAACCTTTACTCTTGGAGCACTTCCTGGTATGCCTACAATCCATAACCTGACCCCTACGGAGTTTTTGGGAACCACAGCGGCGGCAGCGCCTGTAATGGGTGTGTGCGTAGGAGCTATGATATTTATTGCCTGTTTTGCCTACCTTAAACTTAGCTCCAACAAAGCTAAAAAAAGGGGAGAGGGTTTTGTTATCAACCACAAAACGGACGATGTTCACCTTAACAGCGGAACAGATGGAAGCGAACTTCCTCCCTTTGGTTTATCTATTTTAGCCCCTGTGCTTGCTGTAGTTTTCTGCTTTGTTGTAAATGCTACTATCGTTGCGGACGGATTATGTACAGCTAATGACGGTGTGTCTCTTGTGCTTGCGGCAGCATCATTATACTGCATAATAGTTTTCAGAAAATATATACCCAACATCAAAAAAGCCATTGCTGACGGACTTTTTGCCGGAGCAGGTCCTCTTATTATCACAGGTTCTATCGTAGGCTTCGGTAGTGTTGTTACCAATACATATACATACCAGTATTTTATGGATGTAGCTTTAAATATGAGTGCAAGTCCTTATTTCTCAACGGTTATCTCTGTAAATATCCTCTGCGGTATAACAGGATCAGCTGCAGGCGGTTTAAGGATATTTATGGATTCATGTGCACAGCACTTCCTTAATCTTGGACTGAGTCCTGAGCTCTTCCATAGGGTAGCCTGTCTCTCCTGTGCGGGTCTCGACTCACTTCCTCATAACGGTGCTATCGTTACAGCTTATCAGGTAATGGGTTCCAACCATAAGGAAAGCTACGTTACTACATTTATCTGTACCGTTGTTATAACTATAGCGGCGGCAATAGTAGGTGCCCTTATAGCAACAGTCATAACGGGAATATAAGTTATAAAAAGAGCGGTGATCCGCTCTTTTTTGCACCTGCAAATATTTTTACGATAATTTACGTATATTTATTAAAATGAATTGATAAAGCAAGGCATAATTGATAAAATATAATTAAGAGGTGATACGTATGAAGCTTACATTTATAGGAGCAGACCATGAGGTAACAGGAAGCTGTCATTTGATAGAAGTGAACGGAAAAAGAATACTTCTGGACTGCGGTATGGAACAGGGAAGAGATATTTATGTAAATCAGCCGTTACCTGTTAATGCGGCAGATATTGATTATGTGTTCCTTTCACACGCACATATAGACCATTCGGGATATCTGCCTCTTATCGTTAAAAACGGCTTCAAAGGCAAGATATATTCAACCAAAGCAACAGCACAGCTTTGCTCAATAATGCTGCTTGATAGTGCACATATTCAGGAGTTTGAGGCAGAATGGCGTAACCGTAAGGCAAAAAGGGCAGGAAAGCCCAAGTTTGAGCCTCTTTATGAAACCAAGGATGCAGAGGCTGCTATAGCACTTTTTGAAGGCTGTAATTATAACGAGATAATAAAGGTTTGCGATGGTGTTGAAATAAGGTTTACGGATATAGGACACCTTATAGGCTCAGCTTCCATTGAAGTATGGCTTAAAGAGGGAGAAGTTTCAAAGAAGATCGTTTTCTCAGGAGATATAGGCAATATTAACCAGCCTATCATCGAAGACCCTCATTCAACAGATTCAGCAGACTACGTTATAATGGAGTCTACCTACGGTGACAGGCTCCACGGAGAAAAGGTTGACTATATAAAAGAGCTTACAGATATAATACAGAGGACCTTCGACAGAGGAGGAAATGTGATCATCCCTTGCTTTGCTGTGGGACGCACACAGAATATGCTCTATTTCTTAAGAAAGATACAAGGCGAGGGCTTTGTTAAGGGTCATAATATTTCGGTTTATGTGGATAGCCCCCTTGCTGTTGAGGCAAGTAATATCTTCAGCCGTAATATAGAAGGATATTTTGATGATGAGGCAATGGAGCTTGTAAAACAGGGTATAAACCCTATTATGTTTGACGGCGTAAAGCTCTCTGTTTCCGCAGATGATTCAAAGGCTATAAACTTTGATAATAGCCCCAAGGTTATTTTATCAGCATCGGGTATGTGCGAGGCAGGACGTATAAGACATCATCTTAAGCACAACCTCTGGAGAAAGGAATGTACTGTTGTTTTCGTGGGCTATCAGGGCGAGGGAACACTGGGAAGAAAGCTCCTTGATAAAGAGCCGGTCGTTAAGCTTTTTGGGGAAGAAGTAGAGGTAAACGCAGAGATAGTAAGGCTTGAGGGCGTAAGCGGACATGCGGACAAAAACGGCCTTATTAACTGGGTAAAGGCTTTTGCGTCAAAACCTTCTAAGGTCTTTGTTGTACACGGCGAGGATGCAGTTTGCGACAGCTTCTCAGCAGAGCTTAGAAATGACCATGGATTTGATGTTTTCGCCCCTTACAGCGGTGCGCGGTTTGACCTTGCAACAGGTGATGTGCTTTTTGAAGGTGTTAAAGAGTATATCGTAAGGGAAGAAACAGAAGAAAAGAAAGTATCAAAGGCTAAAGCAAATGCAAGCTACAGGACGCTTCTTGAAGCAGGTGACAGGATAGCCAAGGTTATCCGTGAAAGCGAAAAGGGTGCAAACAAGGATATGATCAAGCTGGCAAGGCTTATAAATGACCTTTGCGATAAGTGGGAAAACTACTGAAAATAAACTGAACAGAATAAAAACAAGGGACGGTATGAAAACATACCGTTTCTTTTTTTATAAAAAATTGACCGTAAG
>SVDG01000039.1 GCA_015057875.1 Lachnospiraceae bacterium
TGCTGGAACTCTATTATAACATAGATTTCACCATCTAATTCGAATGTTTTTCCGTTTCTAAATTCACCTGCAGAAATCATAGATTATTCCTCCTCAAAAAAATAACATATCCTGTATTAGTTTAAAATAAAAGTCATAATTTTACAAGATATTTTTGTAAATAAACTCACATAAAATGCATTTTTAATGCCTCTAAGCCTAAAATATAGCTGTTTACACCAAATCCACATATCTGACCGATACATACAGGGGCGGTCACAGACGTTTTTCTGAACTCATCTCTCGCGTGGATATTTGAAAGATGCACCTCAACAACAGGAAGTCCTATTGAAGAAATTGCGTCCCTAATGGCATAGCTATAATGGGTAAATGCTCCCGGGTTTATAACTATACCGTCAACACCTTTAAAATAGCATTCCTGAAGCTTATCGATTATAGCACCCTCATAGTTTGACTGGAAGGTTTCAGCTTCAAAACCAAGCTCATTGCATTTTTCAAGTATTATTTTATTGAAGTCATCAAGACTTTTTGTTCCGTACACAGCCTTTTCCCTTATACCCGTAAAGTTAAGGTTAGGGCCATGTATTATTAAAACCTTTTTCATATCATTCCCTCCAGTTTATCAATTATGTCCAAAGCCACTTTTTTAGGCACTCTTCTGTCGGTATTTATTGTAATATCTGCCGCTTTTATATAAAGATGCTCTCTTTGCGCAAGCAAGGATTTTATTTTTGCAAATTTATCTTCCCCCGCAAGCAACGGCCTTGAATTATCATTACGCAGGTTATATGCTATCTTGCCCGCTGAAGCCTTAAGGTAAACAACAATGCCGCCAGCTTTAAGCAACCTCATTATCTCATCGTTTTTTACCATTCCTCCGCCTGTGCCTATGACCTTGTTTTCACTCTCGCTTATTTCTCTTGCAACCTCAAGCTCAAGGTTTCTGAACCATGGCTCACCTTTTTGGGCAAATATCTCCGTTATGGTCATGCCCTCTTTTTTCTCTATGTATTTATCCGTGTCAAAAAACTCGTATCCAAGCTTTTTTGCCAAGATCCTTCCAACGGTAGTTTTTCCGCTTCCCATAAAGCCTACCATTATTATATTTTTACCCATTTACCTTCCTCTTTCGTAAAACGAAACAAGCATGTCCCTTAAATCCACCTTTGTTACAATATCTATCTCCATATCGTTCCATATCTCAAAGGAAGCCATGCCCTGATAAATAAGCATGTCCAATCCGTTTATCGGAACAAGTCCATAGCTTTCGGCATCGGCCATTATTTTTGTTTTTAAGGGATTATAAACTATGTCCATAAAAACCCTTGTCTTTTTAAAAACTTCGGTGTTCTTTAAAGGTGACTCCCATACACCCTCGCCCATACCTACGGACGTTGTCTGTATCATTATTATCTCGCGGTCTATACTGTCCAAAACATCATAATCACCGCATATGACCTCGCCCTCAAAGTATTTAAGTACACTTTCCTTTATAGCCTGTGCCTTTTCAACGGTACGGTTTATTATGTATGTGATTTTCGCTCCCTCCGAAAGAGAAAGGGCAACAGCCGCCTTTGCCGCACCACCTGCGCCAAGAATAACAACCGTTTTATTTTTTAAATATATACCTCTTGTTTTCAGGCTTAATCTAAGCCCAAATATATCTGTATTATAGCCATAATAGCCCTTATCGGTATATTTAAGTGTGTTTACAGCCCCTATAGCCTGGGCAGTCTTATCTATACCACAAAGATGCTTCATAACCTCCTGTTTATAAGGGACGGTAACATTTATACCTTTTATGCCTAAAGCATAAGCACCCTTAACAGCCTCGCCTATATCATCCACTTTAACAGCTGTATATACGCTGTTTATCCCTACGGTTTTTGCGATCGTATTCTGAAGCACGGGCGAAAAGGAGTGTTCAACAGGGTTACCAAAAAGCATAAAAGTTTTTGTTTTTCCGTTTATATGATCAGCAATGTCCATCCTTTATCCCTGCCTTTTTGAAATATATTTTAAGCACCTGTCTTTCCATACCCCTTTTTACGGCTGTTACAAGCTGGTCTCTGTCACAAACAGGAGCAGTAAGTATGCTTGTAAGTCCACCAAGGTTACCGCAAAGCACATCTGTAAATATCTGATCTCCTACTATAGCCGCATTTTCAGGCTTTACTCCAAGCTTTTTAAGAACAGCAAGAAGCTTTTTTGTACCAGGCTTACCTGCTTTATAAATAGCAACAGCTTTAAGACGGCGGTTATATTTTGTTATCCTTGCCTTGTTATTGTTTGATAAAAGACAAGTCCTGAAGCCCATATCATTAAGCTTTTTAAAAAATTCCACAGCTTTATCATCCGGCTCTGCCACATCATAGGGCGTAATAGTATTATCTATATCAAAAGCAATGGCACGTATACCTTTTTTATACATATCCTCAAGTGGCATTTCATATATGGACTTAACATATATATCGGGAAAAAGCTTTTCTAACATAGGGCACCTCTTTAATCTAATTAAAACTACAAATATTTTACCAACTAATGCCCTAAAGGTCAACAAATCAATAAAGGCCCTGTTTTTTAACAGAGCCCTCGCTTTTTATTCTCCTTTATACTCACCTACGGCAGTTTTAGGGTCTACCGCATAGTCATTTAACGTTACCTTAAATTCAACGTGATCGCCAAGCATTGTTCCATAAACAGATGGGCTACCTACATACCCTACAGTATCTCCGCTATCCACTCTGTCTCCCTCTTCTACGGCCAGATCATCCCTTAACTGACCGTATGTAGTTTCCCATCCGTTTTCGTGATCTATAACAACATACCATCCGTCCTCGCGGCTGTGTGCTACCTTTTTAACCATTCCTCTGCCCGATGCTGCAACACTTTCACCCTCTTCGGCCGCAATGCTTACAGAGTCATTTGTTCTGTACTGTTCAAGGGTAACATCGTATATAAGTGCATCTGTGCTATAATCCATAACTATCTCTCCGACAACAGGCCAGTCCAATATAAACTCATCCGAAACAGATGCAACCGCCTCATACTCCTCATCGGCACTATACTCATCTACAACAGTAAGAACATCCTCCCTTGTTACTTTTGTTTCCGCATTTTGGGGTGATATAACAGGCTTTATGCTACTGTTATCATAGATCTCCGCTGTTGTTTCAGGCAGATCAGCCATTCTCCCTTCATTATCCTCCTTTACCCCTCTGTAGCTTGTAACGGCAGAAGCTGTTCCAAGGGCAACAAGACAAAGCACAGCCGAAAGCATATTCCTTCTTTTCCTTATTATATTTCCGAACTTATTTTTATCCATAAAAACACCTCCGTCAGTATTATTGCCCTTTAAAAAGAGCTTTATACCAAAGGAGGCATAGTTTAAATCTTTAATTTTATTTTTGCAAATTCAATACCTGTATAATAATGCTTAAGTATATCTATATATGTACTTCCGGCCTCCGCCATATGGTTTGCTCCGTACTGACTTAAGCCAGCACCATGGCCATAGCCTTTTGTGGTAAAAATTATATTCCCTCCAGTATAGCTTATATCAAAATTTGCCGAACGAAGACCCAGCATTTCTCTTATCTGTCTTCCCGTATAATTTTTGTTCCCTGCCTTCACACTTTTAACATATCCCGCCTGCGTCCTTTCAGTTATAGTTATAGGCTCTCCTTCAAAAACTATACTCGCATCATTATTTTTAAGACAGTTTTTCACCTCTTCCTCCGTAAAGCTCTTTTCACTTACAAACCCGGGAGATCTTTCGTCAAAGGAGCTATCAACGCTTTTAAGGTAATCTATCTCTCCACCCCATATATTTTCGCTGTTTTCTGTTCTACCCGCACTCATACTATGAAAAACTGCAAGCACAGGCTCGTTGTCATATATCATTATCTGCCCTCTTGTTGCCTCAACAGCCGAGGATATTTTTGAATAATATTTTTCAAAATCATCTCCCCACTTCTCCCGCATATCATTAACAGTACAATAGGCCTGATAAATATCATAGGGTATTTCATTACTGTCGTTTTCCTCCATATAGCGTATAGCATAGGTGCGTGCACATACAGCCTGTGCCTTTAAAGCCTCATCATTAAACTGTGCGGGCATCTCCGCCGCAACAACCCCTGTAACATAATCCTCAAGCTCATCAAAATCATATACCTCTTCCTTTACAGGCGCTTTAACAATAACTTCCTCCTGCCTGTCCTCCACAAATGCAGGAACAACCGCAAGCATAATATACAAAAAAACAAAATAAACTATAAACCTTTTAACCACGCCTATCACCTCAATATATATTATTAGAGGCAATAAAAATAAAGACCTTGAGGTTAGCTAACCTCAAGGCCTTTGAAAAATTATAACTTCTGTATAGTTTCAATTATGTAATCTGTAAGCTCGTCACTTGTTGCGCCGTCACTTCTGCCTGTCGTATAAACCTTTCTCTCTGTTACTGTACAGATATCAAGGGCCTTTGCAAGCTTATCGCTTTCAGCCTGATAGCCGATATGTGAAAGAAGCATAACAACAGCACGAATAACGCTGCAGGGGTCTGCATAAATATCTCTGCCCTCATCTACCATACGGGGTGCTGAGCCATGTATAGCCTCAAACATAGCATAACGGTTACCTATATTGGCACTTCCCGCTGTGCCTACGCCACCCTGGAATTCTGCCGCCTCATCAGTAAGGATATCTCCGTAAAGGTTGGGGAGAACGAGTACCTGGAATTCAGTTCTTCTCTTTTCGTCAACAAGCTTGGCTGTCATTATGTCAATATACCAGTCGTCAGCTTTAATACCTTCATATTCTTTTGCTATTTCATAGAATACTTTTAAAAATCTTCCGTCTGTTTCTTTGATTATATTAGCCTTTGTTACAGCAGTAACCCTTGTTTTGCCGTTCTTTTTAGCATACTCAAATGCCGCTCTGATTATCCTTTCGGTACCTAACTGTGTAACTATTGTAAAATCAACTGATAAGTCCTCATCAACAGCAAAGCCTTTACCACCTACTGCATAAGAACCCTCAGTATTCTCTCTAAAGAATGTCCAGTCAATACCCTGCTCGGGAACTCTTACGGGACGTACATTTGCAAAAAGATCAAGGTCCTTTCTCATCTGTACGTTTGCACTGTCGATATTGGGCCAAGGGTCTCCTGCTCTGGGTGTTGTTGTAGGACCTTTTAATATAACATCGCATGCCTTAAGAGATGCAAGCACATCGTCAGGGATAGCCTTTCCTGCCTCTACCCTTTTTTCTATGGTGAGGTCATCTATCATTTTAAACTCGATCCTGCCTTTAGCCTCCTCATCTTTTAAAAGATAAGCCATTATTTTATATGCCTGTTTTGTTATTGCGGGACCTATACCATCTCCGCCTGTAACACCGATAACTATTTTGTCCTTTTTGGAATAATCAACAGCTTCCCTGTCGTTTTTCATTCTTTCAACTCTTCTATACTGCTCCTCAAGAAGAATAGCAAACCTTTCCTTTGCTGCTTCAAACTTATCCATATTGTCCTCCTTTTGTATAATTCAAACACAAAACAAGCAAAATTCATTTTGTTTTTAATATACTATTTGTGCAAATTTTATAGATAGTTTATACCATTCAAAAAAAATAGTCAACTATAACTTTTTAACGTGTTAAAGCAAGTTGTCAACAACCTGTTAATTAAGCTTATCCACATTTTCAACAGATTTATGCACAAACAAGTATTTTCAATATTGCTGACTAAATCGACCTGTTGATAACCGTCTTGATAATCTGTATATAACTCCAAATGAGGTCATATAAATATATAATCAAATAAAAAGGAGGCCATTATATGACAAGCTACAGAAATGAAGCTATACCCTCTGCTATAAATCTTAAGACCATTACCCCCGCCTATCCAAGACCCGTTTTAAAAACCAATGAATCAGACGATATACATACCAATGAGGCTGTTTTAAACTGTTCAAAAAAATACAGCAGCAAACTTGCCCTTATCATCATCCTGCTTATAGCTATGGATATGATATAAAAAAAGGCCTTGGGGGCTGCTTCCCCAAGGCTATATCATACCAAGAATAGATAGTATTTCATCAAGCTTCATTTTTTCTGTATCGTTCATGTTTTCTCTTATTTTATCTATAACGATTTTTCTTTCCTCATCGGTAAATTTTCTGCCCGCAGTTATTGCCGGCATATATTTTAATATCACATCAAGAGACTCCGATGTTGTTTTACCCCTCATCTCCTTAGCAAGTTTATCCGCAAGCTTCATTCTTTCTTCACCAAGAATTCCATAAGCGTCTTTCATATCAATCACCCCATTATCTTTTTAAGTTCTATTATCTTTATAAGCATATCAATATCGTTTTTCTCATCATCTGTAACGAAGGGGGCAATGCTTTTTAAAAAGCGACTGCGTCTCGTCTTTTTATCTTCCAGAGCATTTTCAAAAGCATTTATATCCTCTTCATAGTTCATTATCTCCATAAGCTTCGTAAAATAAAACATCTGTCTTCTTTTATCCGCCGGCATAAACGGAACCGCCGCATTAAGTATATCCCTCATTCCCTCTTTTTCCTTCAAGCCGACACCTCCTTAAAAACAGGATATGCATAGCATATATTTAAAATAACAAAAAATCGGGGAGCAAAAGCTCCCCTTAAACATTATTTTGATTCGCACATACCAAAGTTTCCGTATCCGCCGAATAAAATAAGGATAAGTATTATCCAGATAATGTTGTTATCACAGCCGTTGCCTAAAATACCGCAGCCGTCACCACTGCCTCCAAGTAATAAAATAATAAGCACTATCCAGATAATGTTGTTATTGCCTCCGCATAAATCAATGCAACCACAGTTGTTTGCCATATGTCTTACCTCCAAAATTTTAATACAATAGAATACTATGCATAAGAGCAAGTACAAATTAACTTGTTTTTCAAACTTTTATATTTATTTTTCATATACTGATTTATAGGCTTTAAGCGGAGCTGAAAAATAAATGGATAATGAATTGGTTTTAGCCGAACTATATAATACGGGTACCGACCCCCGCAGTATAAATGGCTTCAGATTTATGTTTAAAAATATAGACCTTGCAGTAATATCCCTTACAAATGAAATGCTTTGCTCGGGGCTTATTAAAAAAATATACCCCTTAAGCACAATAGAAAGTAGTATTAAAAACGCACGCGAAAGACTACGTATAGACTGTGCCATAGAAAAAGGAATAACAGGAAAGGGTATAGGCATAGCCATAATGGATACAGGCATATCTCCCATAGCAGATTTTAAAGGGAGGATAGCTGTTTTCAAGGACTTTATAAATAACCATCTCTCACCATACGATGATAACGGCCACGGCACCCATGTATCCGGCATAGCCTGCGGAAACGGTGCATCAAGCAGCGGTATCTACCGCGGCGTTGCCCCCGCCTCCCATATAATATCGTTAAAGATACTTGATAAATACGGCAAAGGCAATTCTTTAGCCGCTTTAAACGGAATACAATGGATAATAGAAAACCACAAACGATACAACATAAAGGTAATAAACATTTCGGCAGGCTCAGCAGATAAAAGCATAAACATCCCTCTCGTAAAAGCAGCCGAAAGTGCCGTAAAAAACGGGATCTCAGTTATTGCGGCAGATAACAACAGCGCATTTTTATCATCAGTTACATCTCCCGGTATAAGTCCTCTTGTACTTACGGTAGGCTCTGCTTCAAACTTCCCGTCTGTACGCACATTCAGATCCGGCAGAAGCTATTACAAAAAGCCTGATATTTACGCTCCTGGGGAGGATATAATATCCTGTCTTTCTCCTGACTATCGTTTTGAAGATCGTTACTCTTCCCGAAAAAACATAATAAACAAAAACTATATAAAAATGAGTGGTTCCTCAATGGCAACGCCTATCATATCCGGCATAGCCGCCCTTATCTACGAAAAATATCCCCGCATCTCTCCTGCAGAATTAAAAAGCATCATAACTTCAAATTTGTGCGATGGAACAGAAATACCTTTACCCGATGTAAGAAAAATATTTAATGTTTAAAGGAGTATTTATATGGAACAGCCAAAACTTTACGAGGCACTTTGCCTTATAAACGGACACAACGATCTTAATGCCGAAATATCAGCCACCGCCGTAAACCTAAGAAATATACTCACAAATAAATATATCTCATCACTTTATTCCGCCATTGATGAAAGCAGAGAAATGGCTGAAAAACACCCATCAAGAGAGATCGTTTTACTTAAAGCCCTTAAAAGCTATACATCAGATCATGGATCAAAACAGATAAATAACATCATAAACACCCTTACCCTCTTTAATGCTGTATCAAATATAAATCACAGCATAGATAATTTTTCTCATACATCTGTTTCCGCCTTAAGCAAAAATAACGATATATGTATAAACCATAATTCAGCCATATTGACAAAATTACTGCTTCTGCTTGCTGTTTCAGGTAAAATATAAAAGGACGGCTTTGCCGTCCTTTTTTGACCATATATAGTCTGTATTTTTATGTTGCTGAGGTGTTGACTTTGTCAACACATTAAAATCTTCCCAGCCTTAGTTTTCTTCTTGATCGATATACACCTATATCAGATCTGTCGGTAAAAGTGACCTGTTCAGGTGGTGTATCAGATATGCCAATATTCTCGCCACTCAGATAGCTTATAACTGCACTGTCTGTACTTCCCTTGACAGATGTTATCATTTCTATGTTCTGTCCTCTGAGCTTAAGCCTTGTGTCCAGGCTCATCTCATCACACAGAACAACATTTATATGTGCCTCTATGAATGCCTTGGGTACGGAGTCATAAAATCCACCTATGGGATAGATACACCATATATCCTTTATCCTCTCGTCCTCAGCCTCGTATACAGTAAATTCCTCTGCCTGTTCAAATTTAGAGAATATAACCTTGTTGTCGGACGGCAACGCGATCCTCATAAAATCACCCTCTTTACATTCAATAGTAAACTTTTTATTGATTTATTGTCAATATTTACGCAATTAAAATGAAGTTTTCATTTATAATAAATCGTATTTGTAGTAAACTATTACTATATTTTTGTAAGGAGGCATCTTAAATGGATGAAAGAATAAAAAAACTGGCAAAAAATCTCGTAAACTATTCCTGCCGTGTACAGGAAGGTGAAAAGGTACTTATCAACTGCTACGGTACAGCACCTATTCCTCTTGTCAAGGAAATAATAAAGGAAGTATATGCTGTTGGTGCAATGCCCATAGCCGAAGTAAAAATGACAACTATTGAAAGAGAGATGCTAAAAGGTGCAACAAAGGAACAGTTTGAATTTATGGCGAAGTTCGAATGTGCAAGGATGAAGGAGATAGATGCTTATATCGGTATCCGTGCAGATGATAACCTTTGCGAGCTTTATGGCATACCCGGCGAAAAGCTCAACATGCAGAGTAAATTCTACACATCACCTGTAAATGACATCCGAGTACCAGATACAAAATGGGTAGTTCTCCGTTTCCCCAACAACGCTATGGCACAGAACGCAGGCGAAAGCCTTGAGGACTTCGAGGACTTCTTCTATGACGTATGTAACCTCGACTATAGCAAAATGAGTGATGCTATGGATAACCTTGTTGAACTTATGAATAAAACCGACAAAGTACGTATCTGCGGTAACGGAACAGATATAACATTCTCTATAAAAGACATTCCCGCGATCAAATGTGCAGGCAGATGCAACATCCCTGACGGAGAAGTTTATACAGCACCCGTTAAGGACTCTATCAACGGTGTTATCTGCTACAACACTCCTTCGGAATATAATTCATTCACATTTGAAAATATCAAGCTCACATTTAAAGACGGAAAAATAGTAGATGCCGTTGCTAACGATACAGAAAAGATCAATGAGGTATTCGATACAGATGAAGGTGCAAGATATGTAGGCGAGTTTGCTATTGGTGTAAACCCCTTTGTTACAAAGCCTATGAATAACATCCTTTTTGATGAAAAGATTAGAGGAAGCATCCATTTCACTCCCGGTATGTGCTATGACGATGCATATAACGGCAACAAGAGCGCTATACACTGGGATCTCGTGCTTATACAGACACCCGAATATGGCGGAGGCGAAATATACTTTGATGACGTGCTCATAAGAAAAGACGGTCTTTTTGTTATAGATGAGCTTAAATGCCTTAACCCCGAAAACCTTGCTTAATATTAAAGCCCCGCTTGCGGGGCTTTATCTATGTAATTTTTACCTCATCAAAAAAAGATTTGCGTTTATATCAAAAAAGGTTATAATGTAAGTATCTATACGCAAAAGGAGGCTGATTGTATGGAGAGAGTTTCAATCGTAAAAGGTGACATCGTCCGTATGAAGACTGATGCTATTGTCAATGCAGCAAACACATCACTTTTAGGTGGCGGCGGTGTTGATGGTGCTATCCATAGGGCAGCCGGAAAAGACCTTCTTGCTGAATGCATAACACTTAACGGATGCAAAACAGGCGAGGCAAAAATAACAAAAGGCTACAAATTAAACGCTAAATATGTTATCCACACTCCCGGACCTATATGGCGCGGCGGAGACAGGGGCGAAGGCGAACTGCTTAAAAACTGCTACCGTAACTGCCTTAAGCTTGCGGTGGAAAACGGAATAGAAACTATCGCCTTTCCTTCAATAAGTACAGGCGTATATCGTTTTCCCAAAGATCTTGCGGCAGAAATAGCTTTAAATGAAATACTTACTTTCCTTAAAGACAATGAAAGCATTTCTCTTGTAAAGCTTGTTTGTTTTGATGAGGATATGTTAAAGCTTTATAAAGAAACCTTTGAAAAACTTACAAAAAAATAGTAAACTCAGGCGGACCGGAAGGTCCGCTTTTTTATTTAAAAAACGCTTGTCCTCATTTAAGTTTTTTTATCTGTACTTATGCATTAAGGAGCATTTTCACATGATATTTTATGTAAACCGGTCAGTTATTTTGTTAAAATGATTTTTATTTTTATAATAGTTTGTCCACAGTTATCCACTTAAAAAACTCGTTAAAACTGACTTATTCACAAATTTATTCACATTATCCACACATTTATGGATAAACTTATGGTAACCAAAAATTTATTTTATCCGTAAACCAAACGGATGTTTTTTATTCATAAATGCAAAAAAAATACATAAAAATCGATATAAAAAAAAGGAAATCGGCAAAAAAAAGCGAATATATATTATATAGAGAATTTAATATTTTAACTCTTTTGATTTAAGGGCCCTGGCCTTTAAAATATAAATTTACCAGCACCGGAAGTAATAAGCGGTGCCGAGAGGAGTTGGGTTTATGCGTTACATCATTATGGGTAAGAACTTAGAAATCAGCGACAGAACAAAGGAGAAGATTTCCGACAAGCTGGACAGACTTAAAAAACTTTTCCCCGAAGATGCTGTTGCAACAGTAAAGGTAGGTGCATATAAGCTCGACCACACAATTGAGGTAACTGTACCCGTCAACAAACGTATCATCAGAGCTGAAACAAGTGAAAATGATATGATGGCAGCGGTAGACAAAGCTATTGATGTGCTTGAAAAACAGATCGTTAAGTACAAAAAGAGAATGCTCAAAAAATATCATAAGAACGTAAGCTTCAAAGAAGAATATGAATCCATAAATGTTGATGAAACAGCTTACGAAGATATTCCTGATGTTAAGATCGAAAAGAGCAAACGATTCGAGATCCGCCCTATGGATGCGGAAGAAGCAGTTATGCAGATGGAGCTTCTTGGACACAATTTCTTCGTTTTCAGAAACGGCGAAACAGAGGCTGTAAATATTGTTTACAAGAGAAAAGACGGTACATTTGGTCTTATTGAACCCGAATAAAAATAATGATAAAAAATTAAGAGTATAGCCGAAAGGCTATACTCTTTTTTTGCTTTATAAAAGGTTCTTCCTTAATTCTTCATTGGTCTTAGACGAAAGATATTTAGGTGCAACATCAAAAACAGTCATTGCTCCTTTCATTCCATCCTTCGCCATCCTGTATGCCGCCCTCGCATAGGCCACAATAACACTTGCAGTAAATTCGGGATTTGAGCCAAGCTTGAGAGAATATTCAACAACGTGCTTTGTTTCTCCTCCTTCGCCCGTGTTTCCGCTTCTTATAACAAAGCCTCCGTGGGGTATACCACTATGGTCGCGGTCAAGCTCCTCCTGGCTTATGAAGTTTACGATCGTATCATAATCGGCAAAATAATTAGGCATAGTTTTTATCTCTTCCTCTATCTTTGCCTTATCCGCTCCCTCTTTAACCACAACAAAGCACTCTCTTATATGTTTCTGTCTTGTTGTAAGTGTGGGGTTATCTCCTCTTCTTACAGCTTCAAGTGCCTCATCCACGGGGATAGTATACTGTTTTGCATCAGCAACGCCATCTATCCTCCTTATGGCATCAGAATGGCCCTGGCTAACACCTTTGCCCCAGAAAGTATAATCCTTTCCCTCAGGAAGGATACACTCGCCTAAAAGCCTCTGAAGGCTGAACATACCAGGGTCCCAGCCAACAGATATAAAAGCTACCTTTCCGCCCTCCTTTGCACTTTTATCACAGTTTTCAAAATGAACGGGTATATTAGCATGAGTATCAAAACTATCAACTATATTGAAATACTGGGCAAACTCAGGGCTCTGTATAGGAAGGTCTTTTGCGCTTCCACCGCAAAGTATAAGTACATCGATCTCATCTTTATGATCTATCGCAACGTCTATGCTTAAAACAGGAACCTCTGGAGAAAGAGTTTTAAGACTTTCGGGGTCTCTCCTTGTGAAAAAAGCCGCTATTTCCATATCCTTATTCTGTTTTACAGCAAGCTCAACACCCCTGCCAAGATTGCCGTAACCGAGAATACCAATTCTGATTTTTCTGTCCATTATTTCATCTCCTTTATCAACAAAAATTTATGCTTTATTGTATCACACCATTGAAGCAAATAAAATAAAAAAATCAAAAAACGCCCGAAAAAATTTCGGGCGTTTCATAGTTTTATTTGTTGTAAATGTCACATACCTCTTTATAGCTTTCGGGTGTGCCGATATCATAGCACTCCGCATCAAAAGTATATGCAAACACATCGTTTTTCTTGTGGAGCCACTCCACAAAATATCCGGGTGCATCGGGCTTATTGCCCTCTTCAATATACTGTTTAAACATAGGTACTGTTGTTTTTCTGTAAATATAGGTTGCATAAACAACGTTATTTGATTTAGGCTGCTGAGGTTTTTCTTCTATATCTATAACCTTTTTATTTTCATCAAGCTGTGCGATACCGTAGCGTTTAAGTTCCTCATAGTCATCCATAGGCTTAACGCAAACTGCATCTCCTCCA
>SVDG01000040.1 GCA_015057875.1 Lachnospiraceae bacterium
CACCTCAGTTATTATATCTTTCCATCTTAATAGTTTAACAGAATTACCTATATATATGCAATAGCTTTATTACCTTTAAAACATTTAACGTAAAAATACAGGGCAAAGTTGCCCTGTATTTGTTATTATACCACATTTTATTGTCTGTGACTATCATTCGCCTAAATTTGCATAGCCTCCGCCATAGGCAACTCCGCTGTATTCAGGGTTTGTGTGGATACCGCTTCTTACGGGTGTATCCCTGATGGCACTGTTATTATCAGAGCCTTCTCCATCAAGCATCCTTCCTATATCCGAAGCAATGCCATTTCCGCTGTCTGCTCCATTTGTACCGCTTGTACTGTTTGTACCGTTTGAGCCATTTGAACCGTCAGTTCCGTTTGTACCGCTTGTACAGCCTGTAAAAGCAAAAACCGTAAGAATACCCATAAGCATAGCAAAAAGCCTTATCTTTTTCATTATCTTTACCTCCGTTAAAAATTTGTGATGCCTTATTATTTTTAACGAAGAAAACTTAAAAATACAGATATTAAGATGGAAAATTTCTCATTATTTTCTCCATCCAAGGCTTATCTGCGTAAAAACTGTCTGCGGCTCGTTTTTATCTGTAAAATAAATCACCGTTTCTACATCTTTTCCGTCACTATAAACCGCTTTTTTCGGAATTATCTCATTTCCTCTTTTTGCCTCTTTACGGTATGTAACCTTTATATCATAAATATCATAGTTGTCATATATCTCATCCTCAACACAATCCACGGCCCAGACGAGATATTTAGTATTATTTACATGTCCATTCGTGTCAAGATCACTTCTTTCGACCCTAAAACCATTTCCGTATATAAATTCCTCTTCGGAGGGTTTTCTTATCCTGTATTTTTCATTTTCAATAATACTGGGTATATCCGAAACAAATATTTCCTCCATATCCTGAGGAATAACAGCTGGTTTTCTTTTTTCAAGGTCTATAAATGCCCAGTTTGTAACAGCACAGGCTAAATCTTCCCCGCCTTCAGCCTGTATCATAAAGCTTCTTTCAGCCTGATGCCTTCCGCATTTTCCGCACCATGTAGTTACCGTAAGTTTATCCGCCATTTTGGGGAAACTCTTTACGCTTATATGCCAGTTAAGTATAGCCCATCCGCGTTTTTCTTTCATAAGCCTGTCTATACCGTAACCAAGTTTTTCCGAATGATTTATAGCTGTATCCTGAAAAAAAGCAAGAAGAAAGCCCGGTGTTATCCTTCCTTTTGTATCCGTTTCAAAAAATGTAACTTTAAAATCCGTTTTAAATCTGTTTTCCATATTTGTTCCCCCTATTTCAGTTATTATAGCTATATTTGTTCAAATTGTATACAAAAAAAGTACATTAAGATTGAAATTTACTATTTCCATATTGCGAAAAAGGTGGTAAAATATCCTTTGTAGCTTCTGTTTATAAAAAGAGGCTTATTATTTTTCATTAAGGAGGTAATATCGTTGCCCACTCTTTCATTAAGCGATTTCCTAATAATTATTTGTATTGCTGTTGCAGTTATCTTTTTATTCACAACACATCTTGGTAAAAAAAGACAGAAGGAAAGCTTTGAAGCTCAGAACCTTCTTGAACAGCACAAAATGATAACACCTATTCTTGTTATCGAAAAAAGATTTGAAAAACCCAGTCCCAATAATATGCCCAAAGCTTATTATGACAGATTACCTGCAAAAAGCCGCAGGAATAAATATGGTATAATAAAAGCAAAAGTAGGCCCTCAGATCGCAACTCTTTTCTGCGACAAACCTGTTTTTGAAGTACTTACACCTAAAAAGACCTACAAAGTAGAGCTTTCAGGCGCTATCATTTTAGGTATCGAAGGAATGCATCTTGAAGAGAAGAAAAAGAAATCTCTCGGTGAAAAGATGACTGTTCTTGCTAAAAAAGGTGAAACAGCCGTAGTAAGAGAATACATGGATAAAGATAAAGATAAAAAGAAAAAATAATTTTTAAGGTACCCTTTCGGGTACCTTTTTTTATGTTTAAAATTTATGCCCCTGTTTATACAGGGGCATTTAATTTATTCTTTATTTAAATTCCTGTTTGCCGCCGCAAGCATCAGCTTTATACGGTTAAGCTGATTTACCTCGCTTGCACCGGGGTCATAATCCACCGCTACAATGTTTGCAAGCGGATATCTTCTGCGAAGCTCTTTTATAACACCTTTACCAACAACGTGGTTAGGAAGGCATGCAAAGGGCTGTGTACATACTATATTGGGAACTCCCGAATGAATAAGCTCGACCATTTCTCCCGTAAGGAACCAACCTTCACCGGTCTGATTACAAAGAGAAACTATGGGCTCTGCATACTCGCCAAGCTTTTCTATCCTTTCGGGTGCCTCAAAGCGTTTACTCTTTTCAAGAGCCTTTTTAAGAGGCTTTCTGTACCATTCGATAACAGATATAGCTGCTTTCATTATTTTAGCCTGCTTGGGTGCTGTTCCAAGGAATCTCACCTTATGGACAGCGTTATAGCAGAAGTAAAGAGCAAATCCCATAAGATCGGGAACGCTTACCTCCGCACCCTCGCTTTCAAGAAGAGTAACTATATCGTTATTAGCCGTAGGATGATATTTAACGAGTATCTCTCCAACAACACCTACTCTGGGTTTTACCATATCCTCGTGTATAGGCAGCTTATCAAAGTCGTTGACTATTCCCTCAAGATTTTTCCTGAACTTCTTAAGGTTTCCTGTCTGAACATCTCTCTTTACTATAGTATTCCATTTCTGATAAAGCATATCTGCGGAACCTTTTACAAGCTCATAAGGTCTTACCCTGTAAAGCACCCTCATAAGGGCATCACCATAAACAAATGTCTGGATCATTTTGTTTATAAATGAAGGTGAGTATTTAACACCGGGGTTTTTCTCTATATTCTGTGCACTTATGGAAACTACAGGTATCTGTTCCATACCGGCGTTTTTGAGCGCCTTACGGATAAAGCCCATATAGTTTGAAGCACGGCAGCCACCGCCTGTCTGCACCATAAACACGGCTACCTTATCAAGGTCGTGTTTTCCGCTTTTAAGCTCGTTTATTATCTGGCCTACTACGATAAGGGCAGGATAGCATGCATCATTATTAACGTATTTAAGTCCTGTATCTATACAGCTTTTTTCTATGGCAGGAAGCATAACTATGTTATAGCCCTCTGATGAAAGCATATCCTTGAGGATATCAAAATGAATAGGTGACATCTGAGGACAGATCACCGTATAATCCTTTTTCATCTCCTCTGTAAATATCTTTCTCTTAAGAGATGCATCTCCCTTATGAAGCTTGACGTTCTTTTCCTTCCTGTCTTCAATGGACGCAATAAGAGAACGTATCCTTATCCTTGCGGCACCAAGGTTTGAAACCTCATCAATTTTAAGCGCTGTATAGATCTTACCCGCTGCATTAAGTATATCCTTGACCTCATCTGTTGTTACGGCATCAAGACCACAGCCGAAGGAATTGAGCTGAACAAGCTCAAGGTTATCCCTTCTTTTAACAACATCTGCCGCCTGATAAAGCCTTGAGTGGTATACCCACTGGTCACGCACAACAAGAGGACGCTCTATTTTTCCTAAATGAGCAACGCTGTCTTCTGTTAAAACAGCTATGTTAAAGCCTGTTATAAGCTGGTCTATACCATGGTTTATTTCAGGGTCTATATGATAAGGTCGGCCCGCAAGAACAACACCTGTCAGTCCGTTTTCATCTATGTATTTAAGAGTTTCTTCACCCTTTTTGTGCATATCGGCCCTGAAAACATCCCATTCATCATAGCCCTTATTTACAGCATTTTTCATTTCCTCTTTAGTTATTCCAAAGGAAGCAAATTCATCGCTTAAGCGGTCGATAAGTGCTTCTTTATTAGTAAAACTAATAAAAGGATTCATAAAGTTGATATTTTCGGAGCACAGCTCCTCCATATTGTTCTTTATGTTCTCACTGTAGGATGCAACTATAGGACAGTTGTAACAATCATCAGGCTCTGCAAACTCTCGTCTTTCATAAGGCACACCGGGATAGAATATGTTTTTAATGCCTTTCTTAACAAGGTACATAACGTGGCCGTGAACAAGCTTTGCAGGGTAGCATACAGACTCGCTGGGTATAGATTCCATACCAAGCTCATAAATATGCTTTGATGAATTGGGTGATATTTCAACCCTGAAACCAAGGTCTGTAAACACAGTAAACCAGAAAGGATAATCCTCCCACATATTAAGCACTCGGGGTATACCTATAGTGCCTCTTTTAGCTTCACTCTCTTCAATGGGAGTGTAGCTGAAAAGTCTGTGCTCCTTATAGGCAAAAAGATTGGGTATATCCGCATTAGCATTGCCTTTGCCAAGACCGTTTTCACATCTGTTGCCTGTTATAAAACGTCTGCCACCGGTAAAGTTATTTATAGTAAGAAGACAGTTATTTGTACATCCTCCACACCGTGTATGCTTTGATTCTACCTTAAGTTCATTCATAGCCTCATAGCTTAAAAGTGTAGTTTCATACCCGTCTTTATACTTATCCATAGCAATAAGAGCTGAACCAAAAGCACCCATTATACCCGAAATATCAGGTCTTACCGCCTCTCTTTCACTTATAAGCTCAAAGCTTTTAAGTACTGCATCATTATAGAATGTTCCGCCCTGAACAACTATGCTCTTACCAAGAGCCTTGGGGTCGGATATTTTTATGACCTTAAGAAGGGCATTTTTTATTACCGAATAAGCAAGACCTGCAGAAATATCGGATACATCCGCACCCTCTTTCTGTGCCTGCTTAACTCTTGAATTCATAAAAACAGTACATCTTGAGCCCAGGTCAATAGGATTTTTAGCAAAAAGGGCAACCCTTGCAAACTCCTCAACGGAATAATTAAGACCCTTTGCAAATGTTTCTATAAACGAGCCGCAGCCGGATGAGCAGGCCTCATTAAGAAGAACGCTGTCTATGACCCCGTCTTTAATCCTTATGCATTTCATATCCTGTCCGCCGATATCAAGTATGAAATCGACATCAGGTCTGAAAAACGCCGCCGCTTTGTAATGAGCAACCGTTTCAATATATCCGAGGTCTATCATAAGAGCTTCCTTTATAAGCCCCTCTCCATAACCTGTTACGCAGCTGTTTTTTATATTTACTCCTTCAGGCATTATGCCGTAAAGCTCATTAAGTGCTTTAGTAACTACCTTAAGGGGATTTCCTTCATTAGATGCATAGAAAGACCATAAAAGCTCACCCTTATCCGATACAAGAGCAAGCTTTGTTGTTGTTGAGCCCGCATCTATACCAAGGAAAGCATCACCCTTATAATCTTTTATGTCTATTCGTTTTACTCTGTTTTTATCATGTCTTTCTCTGAAACTTCTATAATCATCTTCATCCTTGAACAGGGGCTCAAGACGGCTTACTTCCATCTCGATATCTCCTGAAAGACAAAGCTTTTCTTCAAGGTCATTTAAAGATATGTATTCCTTCCTTTCGGATGATACAGCAGAGCCGTATGCCGCAAAAAGGTGTGAATCCTCGGGCACTATGGCTGTTTCATCAGTAAGACCAAGGGTCTCACAAAATCTCTTTCTTAACTCTGAAAGGAAATGTAAAGGGCCGCCAAGGAAGGCAACATTTCCTCTTATTGGCTTGCCGCAGGCAAGACCACTTATGGTCTGGTTAACTACGGCCTGAAAAATCGAGCAGGCAAGATCCTCCTTAGCCGCTCCCTCATTTATAAGTGGCTGAATATCTGTTTTTGCAAAAACACCGCATCTTGAAGCAATAGGGTAAATAACGCTGTAATCTTTTGCAAGCTCATTAAGTCCGCCTGCATCTGTCTGCAGAAGGGTTGCCATCTGGTCTATAAAAGAGCCTGTTCCTCCCGCACATACACCGTTCATCCTCTGTTCGATCCCGTTATCGAAATATATGATCTTAGCATCCTCTCCGCCAAGCTCGATAGCTACATTTGTTTTAGGTATAGCCGCATCAACAGCGTTTGCCGTTGCAACTACCTCCTGAATAAAAGGCACACCTATAAGGTTTGAAAGAGCAACGCCTCCGCTTCCCGTGATAACAGGTGCAACAAGCTTATCGCCTATCTCTCTTCCAGCCTCCTGAACAAGGCTTAAAAGTGTGTTTTTGATCTCCGAAAAATGTCTTTTATATCTTTTGAAGATCATTTTGTTATCGTCATCAACAACGACAACTTTAACCGTAGTAGACCCAATGTCTATTCCAAGTCTAAACTTTTCGTCCATACAGTTTTGTTCCTCCTAACTTTGGCGGCCAGACTTCAGCCAACCAGATGCATTTCAAAAATTTCTTTTATTTCATGTACGATAACGTACCTGTCAGTAATAACGCAAAGTCTTCCTTTGTCGTCTTTGCCCACCAGCACACCCTCAAGTATCCTGTGGTTTAAAGTTTTTATATTTACCTTTTCCCCTTTTATAAAGGTTTTTCCTTCAAAATCCACCTCTTCAAGAGGGAAAAGCTCATAGCACTTATTAAGTGCTCCGTTTGCAAGCATTCTGTTATATAATTCTTCTTTTTCCCTGGCAGTTTTATTGCCGGATCTTTTCCAGAGCCACTTGACCATTGTAAAAATAAGATAGGCAAGGGCCGCAGCATAAACTATATCCATAGGTTCAAGATAAAAAGATGGCATAAAATCACTCCTGTTTCATCTCAACTATCCTTACGCTGTGGTTTGCGTAAGGCATAAGCTTTTCAAGAAAGTCTTTAGTCTTTATAACTACCGTAGCAGTATTTACAAGAGGATGCATAGAAACATACTCCTCTGACACGACCTCCGAGTCTATTAAAAAATTAACCTTGTTTTCATTGTCGTTCAAAAGTCCAAGTGGCGTGACCGAGCCCGGTTTAACACCAAGAAAGGCCTCCATAGCGTCATCCGATGCAAATGTCATACGGGGTACTCCAACCTGTTTTGACACCTTTCCGGTGTTGAATTTTTTGTTTCCTTTCATAAAAAGGAGGTAAAACTCTGTACCGTGCTTTGTGCTTAAAAATAAATTTTTACAAATTTCGACACCAAGCTTCGCATCTATCTCCTTTGCCGCATCTATCGTGAACAAAGCTTCGTGCTGAAGCATCCTGTATTCTATATCAAGCTCATCAAAAATTTTGTAAATATCTTTTTCCAGGAGCATTTTAATCATCCTTATTTAAAACTGCATAAATATCTCTTTTGGTAAGGCCTCTGTCCTTTGCCGCCGCCTTCATAGCATCTTTTCTTGACATACCCTTATCCTCATACATTTTTACGTGTTCTTCAACGGAAATGTTTTCCCATTTTTCTATTTCTTCTTCCTTAAGCTTATCCTCGCTTACTCCCTCAAGCACAAGCACAAACTCGCCCTTGGGCGGATTTTCATCATAATATTTAATAAGCTCGCTTAAAGTATCTCTTTTTACCGTTTCATATTTTTTTGTTATTTCTTTTATTGCAGCACACTGTCTGTCACCCACAGCATTTTCAATTTCTTCAAGCGTAGCCTTAAGCCTATGGGGTGCCTCATAAAGTATAGCTGTTCTTGTTTCCTTTTTAAGCCTTTCAAGTGCTGTCCTTCTCTCTTTTTTGTCAGAAGGAAGGAATCCCTCAAATACTGCACGCCTTGTATCAAGTCCCGAAAGCACAAGTGCAGTAAGGGCTGCAGATGCACCGGGTGCAACTGTAACTGTTATACCATTTTCCTCGCAAAGCTTTACCATATCCGCACCGGGATCCGAAATGCCAGGCATACCTGCATCAGTAACAAGGGCAATATTTAACCCCTCCTTAAGCTTTTCTATAAGCACGGGGCCTTTTGTTACCTTATTATGCTCGTGATAGCTTGTAAGGGGTGTTTTGATATTGAAATGGTTGATAAGTCCAAGGGTATGTCTTGTGTCCTCTGCCGCAATAAGGTCACACTCTTCAAGCAGACGAAGCACCCTTAAGGTTATATCCTCAAGGTTTCCTATGGGTGTAGCACAAAGATATAAAGTACCGCTCATAACAACTTATCCTTCCAATCATTTATAATATATCTCTATAGTTTCTTCCGTATACGTTCCGTCTTCTTTATAAATTATGAGAGGAGGCATCACCTTAACCATACTTTTACCGCCGTTTGATGCCTCTATAAGCACCATATTAGGCTCTCTGTCCGCATAGGGCTGAACAAAGCGTATACGCTTGGGCTCAAGCTTATGCTCTCTTAAGGTACATATTATATCCGCAAGCCTGTGGGGCCTGTGTACCATATAAAACCTGCCGCCAAAGCGTAAAAGCCATGATGCGGCTTTTACAACATCGTCAAGGGAGCAAAGCAGCTCATGCCTTGCAATAGCCTTGGGGCCATAGTCATTTTTAAGCCCGCCGCCGTCATTCATATAAGGTGGATTGCTTGTAACAACATCAAATGTACCTGCTTTAAAAAGCTTATCAGCTTCTTTTATATCACCGCATACTACATCTATCTTTTCATCAAGATCATTGAAGGAAACGCTTCTTTTTGCCATTTCAGCGCTTTCTGACTGTATTTCAAGACCTGTAAAGTGCTCTCCCTCAGTCTTTGCCTCCATAAGTATAGGGATTATACCTGTACCTGTGCCAAGGTCTATAACCTTCTCGCCTTTTTTAGCCTGTGCAAAGCCGCTGAGCAAAACTGCGTCCACACCAAAACAGAACCTCTTAGGGTCCTGTATTATCTGGTATCCGTTTCTATGAAGATCATCTATTCTTTCGGTCTCTTTTACTTCTACTTTCATAATCAGTCTTCCAGTTTCAAAATTTCTTCGGATATTTCTTCCTTCTGTTTATTTTTGTTTCTCTTTGTTTTTACAACAGTTATTTCATCAACATTATAGAAGTTGATAGCAGGTGCATCATCCTCGTTTTTCTTAACTGCCGCCTTAACATTCTGCATAAGTACGTTTACAGCAAGTATCTCACCTGTTCCGTCAGCAGTTTTTATTATATCACCAACATGAGGGAGCTTTCTATTAAGCTCTTCATAAACGTCTTCCTCATATTTAAGACAACACATAAGCCTTCCGCAGATACCTGAAATTTTTGTAGGGTTAAGTGAAAGATTCTGCTCCTTTGCCATTTTTATTGATACAGGATGGAAGTCACCTAAAAATGTTGCACAGCAAAGGGCTCTTCCGCATATACCTATGCCATTAAGCATTTTAGCTTCATCTCTTACACCTATCTGGCGAAGCTCTATCCTTGTTCTGAAAACAGCGGCAAGGTCTTTAACAAGCTCACGGAAATCTACTCTTCCATCTGATGTAAAGTAGAAAATAAGCCTGTTGTGGTCAAATGTTATCTCAACATCAATAAGCTTCATATCAAGGCCGTGGTTAAGTATCTTCTCCTCGCATATAGCAAAGGCTTCTTTTTCCCTGTCACGGTTTCTTTCGTTTGTTACAGCATCCTCCTCTGTAGCTATCCTTATTACTTTCTTAAGAGGGGGAACTATTTCATTGTCGTTAACCTCATGGTTACCCTTTGTGGCAAGACCATATTCAACGCCCCTTGCCGTTTCAACAATAACATACGTATCGTCCTTTATTTCAAGTCCGTCCGGATCAAAATAATAAAGCTTTCCTGCTTTTTTAAACCTGATTCCAACTACTTCTATCATTTTTCAGCTCTCCTTTATATTCATAAGCATTACTTCCATAGCTGTCTGGAAGGATGCATTCCTTTTAATGTTAAATGCTGTCTTTTTAACTGCCTCTGTCTTTTTAACAAGGCCTTCAACAGTTTCTTTTTCCGCTGATTTAAATATAAGCTCTTTTTTATCCTTCTGGATAATATACTTTTCATCATCAGTGGTCTTTGCTGCCAAAAGGTCTCTGAACCACAGATAAAAAACATCAATAAGGCGTTTATTTTCCTTATATGTATTTTTAAAATAATTACCCAGCATCATTACCTCTACCGTATTTTTATCATAAATACCGCTGAGTATGTTTATAACATCCTCACGCATAGCAATAAACTCTTCATCCCTTGCAAGAGATAGTGCCTCTCCTACACTTCCCCTCGCATATTCAGCCGAAAGAGAAGCCGTATTTTCATCTATGCCCTCGCTCAGCAGAAGAGAATATATGCTTTTTGTATCAACAGGCTCAGTCCTTAAAACAACACACCTCGAAAGCACAGTAGGTAAAAACGCATCAAGAGTTTCCGCCAGAAGCAGAAAAACAGAAAAAGTGCTTGGTTCCTCAAGGGTCTTTAAAAAGGCATTCTGTGCCTGAACAGTCATTTTATCTGCATCCTCAATTATAAACACCTTGTATTTAAACATATAGGGTTTTATTGATGATGGCTTTACGACCTGATCCCTTATATCGTCAACACCTATAACCTTTGTTTTTAAAGGCACAGGGTATAAAATATCCGGATTGTTGCCGTTTTCAGTCATACGGCAGCTTTGACAAACTCCGCATAAGCTTCTATCTCCTTCGCACTGAAGGGCCTTTGCAAACACATCAGCAATAAGCCTTTTACCGCTTCCCTCCGGGCCGCATATTATATAGGCATGGTTTACGCTTTTGTTTGCAATAGCAGTTTTTATGTTGTTTTTTATCTGGCTGTTGCCAAGTATATCTTCAAACTGAGGCAATCAAATCAATCCTTCTAAAACCTTTAAAACCTGTGCATGTACCTCCTCCACAGGCTTTGAGGCATCTATCCTCTTTATCCTTACGGGGTCACTTTCCGCCAAGGCCACATATCCGTCATATATCTTTTTATGGAAATCAAAGCTTTCTTTTTCTATCCTGTCAAGGCTTCCCATATTCTTTTTGCGTTTAACGCTTTCTTCAACTGTAAGGTCAAAAAACAGCGTCAGGTCAGGCATGACCCCACCTATAGCAAACTCATTTACCGCTTTTACTGCATCAACACCAAGGCCTCTTGCAACACCCTGATAAACAATACTTGAATCCACATATCTGTCACAAATAACCATTTTACCTTCGTTGATGGCAGGTACTATTTTTTCCCTTACATGCTGGGCACGACTTGCCGCATAAAGAAGGGCCTCACACGCACCTTCCATACCCTCATTATCGGTATCAAGTATTATCTCTCTTATTTTTTCGCTTATATAGGTGCCGCCCGGCTCTCTTGTGTAAATAACATCCACACCCTTAGCCTTAAGATATTCAAGTAAAAGATCTATCTGTGTGGATTTACCCGCACCATCTGTTCCCTCAACAGATATGAATAACCCCTTCATATTGCACCTCTTGTCAAAAAATAAAAATAATTATACAAAGTACAGTATATCAAAACAGGGGCTAAAAGTCCATTAAAAACTCCTTTTTTGTATACATTGTCATTACAAATCCATAATGTTCCAATACAGCTTAAACCCATACAGACAAATGCTCCTGGCCTTATCCTAAGTTAAAACGATATTTTTCTTTTTAAGATTTTACTTAAGTTTCACATTACTTGTATTTTTGATTTCACACAGGAATACTAAAATGATAACCGTAGCAAGATAGAATAAAAAACAGTTGTCTGAAAGGAGACATTTAAATGAAAAAGTTTATTACTATGATAGTAGCCGGCGTTATGGCGATCTCTGTGCTTACAGGTTGCGGAAGCAAAGCCGGCAGCTCTGTTACAACAGATGGTTCAACCTCTATGGAAAAAGTAATAGGTGCTTTGGGCGAAGCATTCCAGAATGATACCGGCATCAGCTTCACCTACAACCCTACAGGCTCCGGCTCCGGCATCAAGGCCGTGCAGGAAGGTCGTTGTGACATCGGTCTTTCATCACGTGATCTTAAGGATGAAGAAGCCAGCGGTTTAAATGCAACAGTTTTAGCTTATGACGGCATTGCGATCATTGTAAATCCCGAAAACCCCGTTGATGACTTAAGTGTGGAATCTATCAAAAAGATCTACACCGGCGAGATCACTAACTGGTCTGAGCTTGGTGGCAATGATAATGAGATCGTTCTCATTGGCCGAGAAGCAGGTTCCGGTACACGTGACGGCTTCGAGTCTATTACAGATACCGAAGATGCCTGCAAGTATCGTCAGGAATTAACTTCTACCGGTGATGTTATCACCACCGTTTCTCAGAATCCGGGTGCGATCGGCTATGCTTCTGTGGCTTCCGTTAAGGACAGCGTAAAGGCACTTACTGTTGACGGTATTGCAGCTACTGAAGAAACTATCAAGGACGGCCGCTATGTAGTACAGCGTCCTTTCGTACTCGTCACTAAAGCTGATACTAACTTAAGCGAGTCTGCTCAGATGTTTTTTGATTACATCACTTCCGCTGATGCAAATAAAATCATCACTGCAGCCGGCGTTGTTTCTGCAAACTAAAAAATAATCAGACGTGGAGGTTATGCCACTAACCGCCGCCACTCTGCTATGAGGAAAGGTTATGAAGAAAAATCAAGTTTTAGAAAAAGTCATCCATGCGATCTTCCTGTTGCTGGGACTGATTACCGTAGGCTGTGTTTTATTGATCACAGTTTATCTGGTATTCTCCGGCATTCCCGCGATCCGTGAGGTCGGTCTTATCAATTTCCTGTTCGGTAAAGAATGGGCATCTACAGCATCTGAGCCTAAATATGGCATCCTTCCATTTATACTCACCAGTATTTACGGAACTGCAGGTGCTATTGTGATCGGTGTGCCTATCGGCTTTATGACAGCGGTATATCTGTCCAAACTGGCATCTCCTAAAGTCAGATCCGTAATGCAATCAGCAGTAAGCCTCCTTGCCGGTATTCCTTCCGTTGTTTATGGTCTGGTGGGTATGCTGGTGCTTGTTCCCGGTATCCGCAAAGTGTTCAATGTGCCGGACGGAGCCAGTTTGCTTGCGGCAATCATCGTTCTGGCAGTTATGATACTGCCTTCTATTATAAAAATGTCTATTACCGCTCTGGATGCTGTTCCAAAAGAATACGAAGATGCTTCTCTTGCCCTTGGTGCAACACCTATCGAAACCTACTTCAAGGTTTCCATCCCTGCCGCCAAAAGCGGTATCGCAGCTTCAGTCGTGTTGGGTGTTGGTCGTGCCATCGGTG
>SVDG01000041.1 GCA_015057875.1 Lachnospiraceae bacterium
CTCCGGTAAAAAAGCTTGAAGATGTGTATAATTTCTTTTAGCCATAAAAAATCCCCCTAATGTAGTAATTAAATTTTCCTACATTAGGGGTGTTTTCTCTATTGTCCGTTTTTACTGGACCTGTTCAAAATCAGGGGTTTTATATATAAGATTATTTATCACGAAGAACTGCCTCAAGTTCTTTTTCAAGGGCCTCAAGAACTTTTTTCATTGCACCTGAAACATCTTCGTCTACAAGTGTTCTGTCCTCTGCTCTGAATGTGAGTGAGTAAGAAACGCTCTTCATACCATCAGGTATCTGGTTACCTTTGTATACGTCAAAGAGTGTAACACTTTCAAGGTGTTTGCCGGCTTTTGCTTTAATAACATTTTCGATCTGGCTTACAAATACTTCGTCCTTAACAAGCATTGAAATATCTCTTGTTGTTGCAGGGTATTTAGGAAGTGCTTTGTAAACTGTTACAAGGTTTGCATTTTCAATAAGAGCTGCAATGTTAATTACCGCAACATAAACCTTTGTTTTGATAGAATAATTTTCGCAAACAGCAGGATGGACCTCACCAAGGTAACCGAACTGTTCACCGTTTACTAAAACAGCTGCAGTACGTCCGGGATGCATCCAGTTGATATCTTTAACAGGTGCATACTCAACCTTGCCAGCCATACCAAGGTTATCAAAAAGGTATTCAACCATACCTTTAAGGTCATAGAAATCCATATTGCCGTAAGCACCTACTGTAAGTACATCGGGCTCCTCGGGAAGCTCAACTAAAGGTAATGCTTTGGGAAGATATACTTTACCTACCTCAAAAAGACCTGCTGCTTCGTTACGTCTGTTAAAGTTTGTTGAAAGTGAAGTAAGCATACCGTTAAGAGTTGTTGTACGCATTATGCTGAAATCCTCACCAAGGGGGTTAGAGATCGTAACGGTATTTCTTAATGCATCGCCTTCGGGTATTCTTAATTTATCGAATACTTTAGGGCTTTCAAAACTATAAACCATAGCCTCGCAAAGACCGGCAGAGATCATTGATTTTTTGATTATACCAACGATTTTCTGTTTGTATGTTCTCTTACCTGCTGTAGGTGTACCTGAAGCAAGAGTGGGAACGATTTTGTCATATCCATAGAATCTTGCTACCTCTTCTGCAAGGTCTGCCTGCGCCTCAAGGTCAGGACGGTATGTGGGGATAGTAACCTTTCTGTTGGCTTTGTCTGTTACGATACCAAGTCTGTCAAAAATTGCTATCATCTCATCTTCAGTAACATTGATACCTAAAAGACCATTTATCCATTCAGGGTCATAACTTAATTCCCAAGTTGTTCTAACGTTAGGATAGCAGTCTACATCGCCTTTAACAACTTCACCTGCACCAAGCATTTCAACAAGCTGAACCGCACGGTCAACAGCCATTTTTGCAAGGTTGGGGTCAAGACCTTTTTCATATTTACTTGAAGCATCAGTTCTTAAACCAAGTTTTTTAGCTGTGATACGTATATTAGGACCATTGAAGTTTGCTGATTCGAATAAAACACCCTCAGAGCCTTCGCTTATCATTGAGTTTTCGCCACCCATAACGCCTGCAACCGCAACAGCTTTTGTGGGATCTGCAATAACGAGCATTGAAGGATCCAGTGTTCTTTCGTTTCCGTCAAGAGTTGTTATCTTCTCACCTTCATAAGCATTTCTTACGATGATCTTTCTTTCAGCAATAGTATCGATATTGAAAGCATGCATAGGCTGACCTAATTCAAGCATTACATAGTTTGTAATGTCTACGATGTTATTGATAGGTCTTACACCTGCCGCACGAAGTCTTTTTCTCATCCATCTGGGTGAAGGCTCGATTTTAACATTTTTAACTACTCTAGCAATATATCTGGGGCAAAGCTCGGGGTTTTTGATCTCAACTGAAATCATTTCTTTGATATTGCCGTCTGCTTCTTCTTTAACAGTTATCTCAGGCATTCTGAGCTCTTTTTTGTATGTTGCGGCAGCCTCCCTTGCAAGACCTGTTATGCTGAAACAGTCAGGTCTGTTTGATGTAATTTCAAACTCAACAACATCATCTTTAAGATCCATGACATCTGCTACATCAAGACCAAGCTCTACGGGCTCGGGGAAGATATAAATACCGTGTTCAGGTGCCTCAGGGAAATCGTGTGCATCGCACGCAAGCTCTTCAACTGAACAGAGCATACCGTTTGATTCTACTCCTCTTAATTTTCCTTTTTTGATTTTAACTCCACCGGGAAGTGTTGAATCATGTAAAGCAACGGGGACGTATGCACCTTCATAAAGGTTTGAAGCACCTGTAACTATCTGGATAGGCTCGCCTGTACCAACATCAACTGTTGTTACAACAAGCTTATCTGCATCGGGATGTTTTGTAATTGTTAATACTTTACCTGTAACTACATTTTTTATTTCAGCGCCTAAAGATGTAACACCTTCAACTTTGGAGCCTGATAAAGTTATGGCGTCCGCAAATTCTTTAGTGGTACAATCAAGTTCTACATAGTCGCTTAACCAAGACATAGGAAGATCCATTTATTTTCAACTCCTCTCAAAACTGTTTAAGGAACTTAACGTCATTTTCAAATAAAAGTCTTAAGTCAGTAATACCATAACGCTGCATAGCAACACGCTCAAGACCCATACCAAAGGCAAAGCCGCTGTACTCATCAGGATCAACACCGCTCATTATTAAAACTTTGGGATGAACCATACCACAGCCTAAAAGCTCGATCCAGCCTTCACCTTTACATACTCTGCAGCCTTTTCCGCCGCATGCGAAGCATGTTACGTCCATCTCTGCACTGGGCTCTGTGAAAGGGAAATGATGGGGTCTGAAACGTACTTTTGTGTCTTCGCCGAAAAGCTCTTTTGCAAATACGGCAAGAGCACCTTTAAGGTCGCCCATTGTGATGCCTTTATCTACAACAAGGCCCTCAAGCTGATGGAATACGGGTGAATGAGTAGCATCTACCTCATCTGCTCTGTAAACTCGTCCGGGGCACACAACTCTGATAGGAGGGTTTTTCTTCTCCATTGTCCTTACCTGAACGGGTGATGTCTGAGTTCTTAAAAGTATATCTTTTGAGATATAGAAAGTATCCTGCTCGTCCTTTGCGGGATGGTCAGCGGGGATATTTAATGCCTCAAAGTTGTAGTAGTCTTTCTCAACTTCGGGACCCTCTGCGATCTCATAGCCCATACCGATGAAGATATCACATATTTCATCAATAACCTTGTTCATAGGATGCTGATGGCCGTTTACTGCCTTTTTGCCGGGCATAGTAACGTCAATAGTTTCACTTGCAAGCTTAGTCTCCTGCTCTTTGGCAGCAAGGTTTTTCTTTGTTTCCTCAATAGCTGTTTCGATCTGCTGACGTACTTCGTTAGCAAGCTGACCTACTACAGGTCTCTCCTCTGCGGAAAGGTTTTTCATTTCTTTTAAAATGGCTGTTAATTCACCTTTTTTGCCAAGAAACTTAACTTTAAGCTCGTCTATATCTTTTGTCTGAGCACAAGCATTTAAAGCTTCAATAGCACTTACTCTGATCTGTTCAAGCTTTTCTCTCATAATAGCTTTTTCTCCCTTCAAATTTTTGCCAATAAAAAACCTCCGTCCAATAAAGGGACGAAGGAAAATCGCGGTACCACCCTGATTCCTGCATAAAAAATACAGGCACTCTTTTAGCTTAACGCGCTTGAACGTGTTCCCCTACTTTTTTGTTCAGGGAACCAACTCCGGCGGGAACTTCGTTATACCGTTTATTAAAGATGCTCTCACCAAATACATCTATCTCTGGTAATGCGTATATAATTACTTTTCGCCTTCATAGTCATTGACATATAACTTTTAATATTTTAACACATTTTTTATTAAAGTCAACAATATTTAGTTTGCTTTTTTATGCATCTGCTGATATATTATTAAGGCTTGTTTAATTTTGGATATGAAAGGAAATATTATGGAAAATCTTAAATTTGAAGAAATGGGGTTATCCTCTCAGATACTTAAAGCTGTTACTGATATGGGCTTTGAAGAAGCAACTCCTATACAGACACAGGCGATACCATTTATTTTAAAGGGGAAGGATATAATAGGACAGTCACAGACAGGTACAGGAAAAACTGCTTCATTTGGTATACCCTGTCTTGAAATGATCGACCCTGATTCAAGAAAGCTTCAGGCTGTTATACTCTGCCCAACAAGAGAGCTTGCAATACAGGTAAGCGAGGAGTTCAGAAAGCTTTTGAAATTTACTGAAAACATACGAGTACTCCCTATTTACGGCGGTCAGCCTATAGACAGACAGATTATGTCCCTTAAAAAAGGTGTGCAGGTTATTATAGGTACTCCAGGCAGAGTTATGGACCATATGAAACGCCGTACACTTAAAATGGAAACGGTTAAAATGGTCGTGCTTGATGAAGCTGATGAAATGCTTGATATGGGCTTCCGCGAGGATATTGAAACTATACTTAAAAAGATACCTGATGACAGACAGACGATCATGTTTTCTGCCACAATGCCCAAGGAGATACTTGAGCTTTCAAATAACTATCTTAAAGACCCTGAATTTGTAAAAATAAGCAGAAAGGAACTTACGGTTCCGCTTATTGAACAGATTTATTTTGAAGTAAAAGAGAAAATGAAGCTTGAAGCCCTTACAAGGCTTATAGATATGCATAATCCAAGACTTTCTCTTGTTTTTTGTAATACTAAAAAAAGGGTTGATGAGATAACTCTCCTTTTACAGGGACGAGGATATTTTGCTGAAGCTATACACGGCGACCTTAAACAGGCTCAGCGTGATAAAGTAATGAGCAAATTCAGAAACGGTACTATAGAGATACTTGTTGCAACCGATGTTGCGGCAAGAGGCATAGACGTTGACGATATTGATATTGTCTTTAACTATGACCTTCCTCAGGATGAGGAGTACTATGTTCACCGTATAGGCCGAACAGGCCGTGCGGGAAGAACCGGAAAAGCCTTTACTTTCTGTGTTGGAAGAGAAGTAAACAGGCTTAAGGATATTATGAAATATACTAATTCAACGATCACAAAACAGAAGCTTCCTTCTTTAAGTGATGTTGAACAGTCCAAGGCTGATCTTTTCCTTAAAAATGTTCAGGATATTATTGAGGAAGGAAAACTTACAAAGTATCTTAAAATGATAGATTCCCTTGCAGATGAATACTATATAGCCGATATTGCTGCGGCACTTCTTAAAATTGTGCTTGGCGATGCAGAAAAAAAGGAAGAAGCTGTTGTAACTGATGAATATTCACCTGATGACGAATTTATCGAAATGAACAGAGGCAAGTTTGTTACTGTGCATATCAACGCGGGTAAGAAAAAAGGTATCAGGGCAAAAGATATCGTTGGTGCGTTTTCAGGCGAAAGCGGTATACCTGGTAGCATGATCGGCGAGATAGATATTTTTGATACGTATATACTTGCAGATATTCCTGCCGAATATCTTAAAGACCTTTTTAAAGGAATGAAGGATAAGCGTATAAAAGGAACAAAAATAAAGCTGAAAATTGCAGATGAGGAAAAATAATATTATGGCACCTTTAAAAGGTGCCATTTTTATATTTATATCAATATGTATTTATAAAAGGATAAATTTGACACTAAATATTGTATGTGTTAAAATACTATGGATTATGAGTAAAAATAATAAGTAGGTGTAAAAATGGCTGTTAAAAAGGATACATCATCATACAACAATGAAAGTATAACCTCTCTTAAGGGTGCGGACAGAGTAAGACTTCGCCCTTCCGTTATTTTTGGTTCTGACGGACTTGAAGGCTGTGAACATTCTGTTTTTGAGATACTTTCAAACTCTATAGATGAAGCTCGTGAGGGCTATGGTAAAAAGATCGAAGTGACAAGATATAAGGATAAATCTGTTTCCGTTAAGGACTTCGGACGAGGGATCCCTGTGGATTTTAACAAAAACGAAGAGCGTTTTAACTGGGAACTTGTTTTCTGCGAACTTTATGCCGGAGGAAAATACAGCAACAACACAGGTGAAAACTACGAATATAGCCTCGGTCTTAACGGTCTTGGTACCTGTGCTACTCAATATTCTTCGGAATATATGGATGCCATTATATATAGAGATGGTTTCAAATATTCCCTTCATTTTGAAAAAGGTGAAAATGTAGGCGGCCTTACTAAAGAAGAAACAACTTTGAGGTCAACCGGTACTTTCATAAAATGGCGTCCTGATATGGAGGTTTTTACGGATATATCTATTCCCCTCTCCTATTTCCAGGATGTTATGAAAAAACAGGCCATTGTTAACAAAGGTATTAGTTTTATTTTATATGATGAGGAAACAAAAGAAAGTTTCACTTACTTATATGAAAATGGTATAAGAGATTATATTGTTGAGCTTAATGATGAAAAGGCTTTCAGCTCTGTTCAGTATTTTGAAAATGAAACAAGTGGACGTGACAGAGAAGATAAACCCGAATATAAGCTTAAATTCCAGATCGCTTTTGCTTTCAATAATGATGTAAACTCTCTGCAGTATTATCACAACTCAAGCTTCCTTGAATACGGTGGCTCTCCTGATAAAGCTGTGAAAAGTTCTTTTGTTAGCGCTATAGATAAATACATCAAAAACAGTAATCTTTATAAAAAAGATGAGAAGAAGATAACCTTCAATGATGTTGAGGACAGCCTTGTGCTTATTATCAACTCCTTCTCTACTATAACTAGCTATGAAAACCAGACTAAAAAGTCTATAACAAATAAATTCATCCAGGAAGCTATTACGGACTTCCTTAAGGAGAAGCTGGAGATATACTTTGTTGAAAACAAGCTTGAAGCTGATAAGATCGTAAATCAGATACTTGCAAACAAACGCAGCCGTGAAACTGCTGAAAAAACAAGGGTTTCTATCCGTGAGAAGCTTACTGGAAAGATGGATATGAATAACCGTGTTGAAAAGTTTGTTAACTGTCGAACAAAAGATGTTTCAAGACGAGAACTTTATATCGTTGAGGGTGATTCAGCTATGGGAGCCTGCAAGCTCGGACGTGATGCGGAATTTCAGGCTATAATCCCCGTAAGAGGAAAAATACTCAACTGTCTTAAGGCTGATTATGACAGAGTATTTAAAAGCGATATAATAATAGACCTGCTTAAAGTACTTGGATGTGGTGTGGAAATCAAATCAAAGCATAATTCGCAGATAAATTCATTTGATTTAAGCCAGCTTCGCTGGGATAAAATAATTATCTGTACCGATGCCGATGTTGACGGATACCAGATAAGAACACTTATTTTAACAATGCTTTACCGCCTTGTTCCTACTCTTATTGAGCAAAAGAAGGTATATATTGCAGAATCTCCTCTTTACGAGATAACAAGCGGAAAGAATACCTACTTTGCTTATACTGAAAAAGAAAAAACAGAGATCACTGCTGGTATAAAAGGAAAATATACTATCCAGAGATCAAAGGGACTTGGTGAAAACCAGCCTGAAATGATGTGGGAAACAACTATGAATCCCAAAACAAGAAGACTCATACTTGTTTTACCCGAGGATGTTGAAAAGACAAAAGAAAAATTTGAACTTTTACTTGGAGATAATCTTAAGGGACGTAAGGAATTTATTGAAGAAGAAGGCTACAAGTTTTTAGATCTCATTGATATCAGCTGATAAGGAGTTTTAGCAAATGGCTAAGAAAAAGAAACCTGTTGATGATGATAACAGTATCATCATCATTAATGAACAGAATATAACAGATACTCTTGAAATAAACTATATGCCCTATGCCATGAGTGTTATTGTTTCAAGAGCTATCCCCGAAATAGATGGCTTTAAGCCCTCTCACCGCAAGCTTCTTTATACTATGTATGAAATGGGGCTTCTTAATAAGGACAGAACAAAATCATCAAACGTTGTGGGACAGACTATGAAACTCAATCCTCACGGAGATGCGGCCATTTATGAAACAATGGTTCGTCTTACGGAGGGAAATATGTCTTTAAATGTACCTTTTGTTGATTCAAAGGGTAATTTTGGAAAACAGTATTCCAGAGATATGGCATATGCTGCATCAAGGTATACTGAGGTTAAGCTTGCACCTGTTTGTAACGAGATATTCGCGGATATTGATAAAAACACTGTAGACTTTATAGATAACTTTGATGCTACAACAAAAGAGCCTGTACTTTTACCTACAACATTCCCTAACATACTTGTAAATGCAAATAAAGGAATTGCTGTAGGTATGGCAAGTGATATATGTGGCTTTAACCTTAAAGAGGTTTGTGATGCTACGGTTGCTTATATTAAGGATCCTAAAACTGATATATCTGAAATAATGCCTGCACCGGATTTCCCAGGTGGTGGCGAGATCTTATACAATAAAGAAGAGATTGAGCAGATATATCGTACAGGTAAAGGTAGCATAAAGGTAAGAGCAAGATATTCTTATGACAAGGCTAACAGTTGTATAGATATCTATGAGATACCCTACTCAACTAATATCGAGTCAATTATAGATAAAGTTATCGCTGTAGTAAAATCAGGTAAGATCAAGGATATTACTGATATAAGGGATGAAACTGATAAAAACGGACTTAAGATAACAATAGATATCAAAAGAAGTGCTGATCCCGGAAGTGTTATGCAGAAGCTTTATGCCCTTACTCCCCTTTGTGACAGCTATCCCTGCAACTTCAACATTCTTATAAACGGAAGACCCAGAACCATGGGTGTTTATGAAATACTTGATGAGTGGATAAGCTTCAGAAAAGATTCCATAATGAGAATGGTGGCTTTCGATATCAAAAAGAAAAGCGATAAGCTTCATTTGTTGGAAGGTCTTTCAAAAATACTTCTTGATATAGATAAGGCTATTTCTATAATCCGTCACACTGAAGAAGAAAAAATGGTCGTTCCCAACCTTATGAGCGGTTTTAAAATCGATGAGATTCAGGCGGTTTATATTGCGGAGATAAAGCTCAGGAATATCAATAAAGAGTATATTCTTAACAGATTGAAGGAGCTTGAAACTCTTAAAAAGGATATAGCTGATTTAAAGGAAACTCTTAAGAGTGAGGCAAAGATAAAGAAGATAATCGTTTCACAGCTTAATAATGTATCAAAAAAATACGGCTACGAAAGAAGAAGTCCTATAATTTATGACGAAGCACCTGTTAAAATCAGCAAGGAAGATCTTGTTGAGGATTATGCAGTAAAGCTTTTCCTTACAGAAGGCAACTACTTTAAAAAGATACCGGTCATCTCTCTTGTAAGAGCAAATGAGCATAAACTTAAGGAAGATGACAGAATATGTCACGAGGAGGAAGCAAGCAACAAGGACGAACTTCTTTTCTTCTCCAACAAGTTCAATGTATACAAAATGAAGGTAAATGATATTGCTGATACAAAGGCAAGCCTTATGGGTGACTTCCTTAACAATATACTTGATATGGAAGCCGATGAGAGGATTGTTTATTTTACCGTTGCGGGTGATTATAAAGGACATATGATTTTTGGCTTTGAAAACGGTAAAATGGCAAGGATAACTCTTTCATCATATCAGACTAAGGTGAACCGTAAGAAGCTTATAAACGCTTATTCTTCAAAATCCCCTCTTGTTTTTGTTGCAAAAGCAAGTGAGGATATAGATGTTGTGCTTTTAAGAGATTATGATAAAGCTACTCTTTTAAATACCTCGCTTATACCCGAAAACACAACTAAGGCTTCTAACGGCGTTCAGGTATTTACTCTTAAACGTAACAGTATTATCAGTAGCGGATATCTTAAAGATGAATTTAAGGCAGTAAATGTAGAATACTACAGAACTAAAAAAATACCCTCAACAGGTCATTTTATAAAAGAAGATGATAAAGCTCTTAATGAAATACCTATGCAGCTTATATTACCAAAATAAAAAAAGGACACGCGTCCTTTTTTAGTTCATATTATAGCTGTTTCCATATATATTTTTCGGTCCATATACGCTTACCTTTAAAACATACGTCTTCATTTATTATGTTTTCATCCTCGTTATGGCTTAAGGAAGTTGTTATATATATGTTTCTTCCCTGATAGCTTACTGTAAAGTCATCTCCATAAGAAACTTTAGAAAGTATATTGTTATTTTCTGAATATAGCTCTGTAAGTTCATCAATGTTTTTATTATAGATGTATGTATCAAATCCGCCACTGCATGCACCAGCATCATAGCTTACTGGCAAAAAGCGATATATCGTTATACATAAAAATGGAATAAGTGCAATTAAAAGTATAAGCATTTTAAGGTATTTCATATATATCACCTCTCTTGAATTTACTATAACAAATAAAAATTATACAAACAATCTGTTTAAATACAACTTAAAAGAAAATTAAAAAAAGCTATATACATCTGTATATAGCTTTTTTATTTTATTTTGCGTATTCTATTGCTCTTGTTTCGCGAACAAGATTTACTTTTATCTGTCCGGGATATTCAAGTTCATTTTCAATGCGTCTTGCGATATCATGAGCAAGCATAGTTAAATCATCATCACCGATCTCTTCGGGAACAACAACTATACGAAGCTCTCGTCCGGCCTGAATAGCAAAAGATTTTTCAACGCCTTTGAAGTTATCTGCTATTTCCTCGAGTTTCTGAAGTCTCTTGATATAAGTTTCAAGTGTTTCTCTTCTTGCACCGGGTCTTGCTGCTGAAATAGCATCTGCCGCCTGTACAAGTACGGCAATTATGGACTGGGGATCAACATCTCCGTGATGAGCCTCTACTGCATTGATAACAATAGGTGACTCTTTATATTTTTTAAGTAACGCAACGCCTATGCTGACATGCGAACCTTCCATTTCGTGGTCAACGCTTTTACCGATATCGTGTAAAAGACCAGCTCTCTTGGCGATATTAACATCAATACCAAGTTCTGCCGCCATAAGTCCTGTTAAGTGTGATACTTCAATAGAATGTTTAAGTACGTTCTGACCATAGCTTGTTCTGTACTTAAGCTTACCTAAAAGCCTGATGATTTCAGGATGAAGTCCGTTTACACCTGTTTCAAAGGTTGCGGCCTCTCCTTCATCTCTTATTATGACTTCTACTTCTTTTCTTGCCTTTTCAACCATTTCCTCGATTCTTGAAGGATGTACTCGTCCGTCAACAATGAGTTTTTCAAGCGCAAGTCTTGCGATCTCACGTCTTATAGGGTCAAAACCTGAAAGTATAACTGCTTCAGGCGTGTCATCAATAATAAGATCAATACCTGTAAGGGTTTCAAGGGCTCTGATATTACGTCCCTCACGACCGATGATACGGCCTTTCATTTCGTCATTGGGAAGCTGGACAACTGAAACTGTGCTTTCGGCAACGTGGTCAACCGCACATTTCTGAATTGCGTTAGCAACGATCTCTCTGGCTTTCTTGTCGGCATCAAGCTTAGCCTGTCCTTCGATCTTTTTGATCATAAGAGCTGCTTCGTGTTTAACATCGTTTTCGATAATAGCTAAAAGATGTTCTTTAGCCTGCTCTGATGTGAAGCCTGAAATTCTTTCAAGCTCTGCAACCTGTCTGCTTAAAAGGGCGTCCGTTTCCTCTTTAAGTTTATCAAGTTCTTCGATCTTTTTGCTTAAGACCTCTTCCTTCTTTTCGTAGGAATCAGCTTTTTTGTCTAAAGTTTCTTCCTTCTGGATGAGTCTTCTTTCATTTCTCTGAAGCTCATTTCTTCTTTCCCTTACTTCTCTTTCAAGGTCATTTTTTGTTTTAATGCTTTCTTCCTTGGCCTCGAGTAGGATCTCTTTTTTACGAGCCTCTGCCTCTTTTTTTGCATCTTCAACTATTTTTTCGGCTCTTGTTTCCGCAACACCTATTTTTGATTCAGCAATGTGTTTTCTATAGTTAAAGCCAATTAAAGCGCCAAGAATTACTCCCACAATCGTTAAGATAATACTAAGTGGTTCTATCTTAAAACACCTCCTTATTTAGTTTTCAAGGTACACTAAATGCGCACACTCGCACAGATACAATTTTATTACTTTTAATACATTATGTCAAGGTAACTTTGACAGATATGAATAATAATACAAAAATAAAGCCACTATACAGTGGCTTTATCGTGTCATCATTTATCAGAAAATACAGTATTTTTTCATATATCCTTCCATTAAGGGGATATACTGTTTGTATTCTTCTTTTTCTTTAAGGAATTCATAAATATCTTTAACATCAACGATAGCGTGTACTTTGATGCCGAACTCTTCATTTACTTCCATAATAGCTGTTTTTTCAGGGTTCTGGCCTACTTCGCATCTGTTAACGGAAATAAACATATCTTTTACATTCACATTTCCGCAGGCTTTAAGCACAGGCATAGTTTCTCTTATAGCTGTACCTGCTGTTATAACGTCTTCAATTATGATTATATCGTCTCCGTCAACAGGTTTGTAACCTACAGTCATTCCACCTTCGCCGTGGTCTTTTGCTTCTTTACGGTTAAAGAAATAAGGTTTGTCTATTCCGTAAACCTCATCAAGGCAGGAAGCAACGCCTGCAGCAAGAGGGATTCCTTTATAGGCAGGACCGAAAATAGCATCATAATCATCACCTAAAGTATCCTTTATAAGTTTTGCATAGTATTTTGCAAGTGTATTAAGCTGATGTCCTGTTTTATAGTTACCTGTGTTAATGAAATAAGGTGTATTCCTTCCGCTTTTTGTAACGAAATCTCCGAATCTTAAAACATCAGATTCTATCATAAATTCAATAAACTTAATTTTATCTGCGTTCATTATGTACCTCCATTAAATTATCCCTCTTATTTCGGCAAGGTTTTTAATGCCGTTGTCTCTCATAAATTTTTCAATGCCTTCTACTATTTCAACTGTTGCGTATGGATTAGCAAAGTTTGCTGTACCTACTGCAACCATTGTTGCACCTGCCATAATAAATTCAATGGCATCCTCCCATGTTGAAATGCCTCCCATACCGATAATTGGTACATCAACGGACTTTGATACCTGATATACCA
>SVDG01000042.1 GCA_015057875.1 Lachnospiraceae bacterium
AAGAAAAGCACCTTGGGCTTAAGTGCAAGGGCTCTTGCTATGGATACTCTCTGCTGCTGGCCACCGCTAAGCTGATAAGGATAAAAGTCCTCCTTATCCTCGAGACCCATTTTTTTAAGCAGCTCTCTGGCTTCCTCAACGGCCTGCTCTTTAGCCACTCCCTTGACCTTTATGGGTGCATCGGTAATGTTTCGCATAACGGTAAAGTGAGGGAAAAGATTAAAGTTCTGGAAAACAAGTCCGTAATAATCCTTGATACGCCTAAGGTCATCTTTCTTTGCATACACCGCATCCTTTACCGCCGCCTCACCGCAGTAAATTATATCTCCCCCATCTGTTGTTTCAAGCATAGTTGCACATCTTAAAAGAGTTGACTTGCCCGAACCCGAGGGGCCTATTATAGAAACTACTTCTCCTTCCTTTACAGTAAGGGAAATATCTTTAAGTACTTCCAAATCGCCAAAGCTTTTGCGTATGTTATTTAACTCAAGCAGATTCATTTTTAACCTCCCTTATTTGTAAAAGCTCATTTTCTTTTCTATCTTTTCTGAAATCATTGCTATCACAAAGTCTACTATGTAATATATTGCTCCGGCAAGGAAATAAGGAAGCATACTTGTTTCTGCCGCCGCTATCTGTTTTGCTATCGTGAACATCTCAAGCACAGAAAGAACAAAGGCAAGAGATGTATCCTTAACAAGGGTTATTACCTCGTTTGTAACAGAGGGAGTTATCCTCTTTACTACCTGAGGGAAAATAATACGTACAAATGTCTGCACCTTATTGTAGCCGAGCATTTTTGCCGCCTCATACTGACCAACGGGTATTGACTCTATACCTCCTCGGTAGATCTCCGCAAAGTATGCCGCATAGTTGATAACAAAGCCTATAAGTACCGCAGGTATCCTGTAGGATGAACCCATCCTTATACCAAAAAGATAGTAAGGGCCAAAGAACACAACAAAAAGCTGAAGCATAAGGGGTGTTCCACGCATTACGGATATGTAAAACTTTGTTATATTGCGTATTATAAAGTTTTTGCTCATCCTGCCGAAACAGAGAATAAGGCCAAGGGGCAAAGAAAAAATAAGTGTTACAAAAAACACCAGCGCCGAAAGGCCAAGTCCCTCAAAAAGCAGTTTTAACATCATAAATATACTCATAGCAGTCCTCCCGGGATGAAAGTATTTATTACCTTCACTAAACAAAAGGGCATGCTTTTGTTTACTGAACATAACGCTGTAAAGGAGCGGAAGAAGACCCTCCGCTCCGTATGTAACAGCTTGTTTTTATTTTGTTTTATTTACCTAAGCATACAAGGTCGCTTACGCCCCACTCTTCAGCGATAGCTGCGAATGTTCCGTCCTCAACCATTTCATATAATACTGTCTCTACCTCATCTTTAAGTGCATCGTTGCCAAGAAGGAAACCTACGCCGTACTGCTCGCTTGAGATAAACTCGTCAAGGATAACATATCCGCCGCCTCTTGACTCGATCTGATATTTAGCTACAGCAATATCCATAGCAACTGCATCAGCAGCGCCTGCCTCAAGGCTCATAAATGCTGTGTTATATTCTGCAACCTGTGTAAGCTCGCCGAAAGTATCTGTAACCTCGGGCATACCCTCAAGTGCGTGTAAAGCTGATGAGTCTGTCTGAACAAGAACTACTTTGCCTGCAAGGTCAGCAACTGCCGCAATACCTGCATCCTCAGCTACAACGTAAACCTGTGTGTTATCTACATAAGGATCGCTCCATGTGTATTTGTCCTCACGTCCGTTGATAGTAAAGCCGTTCCAGATACAGTCGATAGTGCCTGATGATAACTCCATATCCTTTGCATCCCAGTCGATAGGCTGTTTTTTAAGCTCCCAGCCTTTTCTGTCACAAACTTCCTGTGCAAGGCTTAAGTCAAAACCAACATACTCGCCTGTAGCTTCATCAAGGTAACCATAGGGAGGGAAAGCAGCATCAAAACCAACTGTGAAAGTTTTTTTAGTTTCAGCAGCAGGTGCGTCTGTTTTTTCCTCTGCGGGTGATGAACAAGCGGCAACACCAAAAGCCATTGTTAAAGCCATCATTATTGCTAAAAATTTTTTCATAATTATCTTCCTCCTAAAAAGAATAAGTTTTTCCTTTGTCATATTATCACAGTATTGCACTAAAGTAAAGTATAAAACTTCCATTCTTTAAATTAGCTTAATAATTATTGTTAAAACAGGGAAAAAATAATATCATAAAGTTACAGAAAGGAGGATATTTATGAAAACCGCAATAAAAATATTTCTGTTGCTGATAATAACTATGCTTATTATTCTATCTGTTGTTTTCAGCATAAGTGCCTATGTTATATCCTCCTCGGGAGGAAAAATAATATCCTCCGCCGATACAGAGGATTTTGATGATACCGATTGCATACTTGTGCTTGGTGCCGGGGTAAGGGCTGATGGAAGCCCAAGCCACATGCTGGAAGACAGGCTCCTTACCGCCATAAAGCTTTATGAAAACGGCGCTGCTCCCAAAATACTTATGAGCGGTGACCACGGAACAGAAGTATACGACGAGGTAAACACCATGAAAGATTTCGCTATTGAAAAAGGTGTTCCCTCCGAAGATATATTTATGGACCACGCCGGATTTTCAACCTACGAAAGTATGTACCGTGCAAAGGATATTTTTGAAGCCAAAAGCGTTATAATCGTTACCCAGCGATACCATCTTTACCGTGCAATATACCTTGCCGAAAGCCTTGGCCTTGAGGCCTGCGGCGTACCGGCAGATCTAAGGAGCTACAGTGGACAAAGCTACCGTGATATGCGTGAACATATAGCAAGGGCAAAGGATTTCTTCTATGCAATATTCAAGCCCGAGCCAACATATCTTGGTGAAGCCATACCCGTAAGCGGTAACGGAAATGTGACCAACGATAAATAAAGCTATGTTAAGGTCTTTAAAAACACCTTAACATAGCTTTTTATCATTCCTTGCTCCTCATGGAATTAAGCACAGCCAGAAGTGCCACTCCCACATCCGCAAACACAGCCGCATTCATACCCGCAATACCTATAGCTCCCAGTATGAGAACGCCTATTTTTACTACAAGGCTGAAGGCTATATTCTGCTTAACTATAATTTCAGTTTTCTCTGCAATTGTCATAGCTTTAGCCACCTTGATCGGATCATCTGTCATAAGCACACAGTCCGCTGCTTCTATGGCAGCATCCGTTCCCCTCTTACCCATTGCTATACCAACGCGTGCTGTCATTAAAGATGGTGCATCGTTGATACCATCACCAACAAATACCGTTTTAACACCTTTTTCATTGAGACCCTCAACAAAACGTGTTTTTTCCTCCGGCAAAAGAGAAGCCTGATAACTTATTCCAAGCTCATCTGCAACTCTCTTTGCCGCCGCTTCATTATCGCCCGTAAGCATATATATATCTTTGCCTTTGAGTCTGAGCCTTTTTACAGCCTCCGCACTGTCAGCTTTTATGGTATCTGAAACATCATAGCGTCCTAAGTACACACCATTTTCTGCAACATATATTACTGCAAACCTGCTTTCAGCCTCATCAACATCTATGCCGTTTTCATCCATAAGACGCTTGTTTCCGGCAAATATAATGCTTCCGTCTTTTTCCGCCTTTACACCTCGCCCTGCAATTTCTGTAACAGCATAGCCTCCTTCTGCCTTTCCCGCATATCCGCTTACAGCTTTTGCAACCGGATGATTACTTAAGGCTTCTGCCTCTACTGCGACCCTGTTGAGTCTTTCTTCGCTTGTGCCTTCTGCCAGAACAACACTTTCTACCTTAAATATACCCTCCGTAAGTGTTCCTGTTTTATCCAGTATGACCGTTTCCGCTTCAGTAAGTGCTTTTATAACAGAACTTCCCTTTATAAGTATACCCTTACGTGACGCCTCGCCAATGCCTGCAAAGTATGCAAGCGGTACCGAAAGCACAAGGGCACAGGGACAGCTGACAACAAGGAACATAAGAGCTCTGTAAAGCCATACACTAAATGATATATCCGTGATCAAAGGCATCAGAACAGCCATCACTACCGCAACAGCAACAACTATGGGTGTATATACCTTGGAAAATGTAGTTATAAAGTTTTCTGCAGGTGTTTTTTTAGATGCGGCATTTTCTACCATATCAAGTATTTTGTTTACGGTAGATTCTCCAAAGGGACGAATGACCCTTGCCCTCAGCACACCCGTATTATTTATGCTTCCGCTTAAAAGCTCGTTTCCTGTTTCCGCAAAAACAGGGGCGCTTTCTCCCGTAAGAGCAGAATAATCAAGCTCGCTTTCTCCGTCAACTACCTCACAGTCAAGAGGTACCCTTTCACCGGGACGTACAACTATAATATCCCCCACATATACAGATTTAGGACTCTTTTCAACTATACTTCCGTTTTCTTCAACATAAGCCTTATCAGGGCAAAGCTCCATCAATGCTTTAACAGATCTTCTTGACCTGTTGACCGCAAGAGTCTGAAAGAATTCGCCGACACTATAAAACAGCATAACAAAAACAGCTTCAGTCGGCTCCTTTATAGCAAAGGCACCAAGGGTCGCAATGCTCATAAGGAAGTTTTCATCCATAGCCCTGCCTTTAACAAGACTTTTGGCACCCTTTGCAATAACTTCAATTCCAAGGATAAGGTAAGATGCAATATAAAGACCGTATCCTATACCTCCACCAACAAAATATCCGGCAATAAATAATATAGCTCCTGCGGATATTTTTATTATGTCCTTTCTGATATCCTCTTCCTTTTCTTCATCCCTTTGCTTATTTATGTCGAGAGATACCTCCACATCACTTTCATGGCTTTTAACTATTTTTTCTATATTATCCATAAATCTGTTTATATCATTATCCGTATATACAGCCATCTTTTGTGCCATAACATTCATTTCGGCCTTTGTTATACCGTCAAGCATTTCTGTTTCACGTCTTATTTTTTCTCCGCAGTTCTCACAGCAAAGCCCCTTAAGATTTATAATATATTTGTTTTCCATGTTTTCACCTCTGATCATTTATGCTTAAAATCAGCTTATTCTCTACGCAAATGGATTATATGTGCCATACCCTCTTTAATTATATCCTCAACATGCTCATCATCCAGAGAATAATAAACCGTTTTTCCGTCACGGCGGTATTTAACAAGCCTGCTTTGCCTGAGCACCCTTAGCTGATGGCTTACAGCAGACTGGCTCATACCGAGCTTGTCAGCTATATCAGTAACACACTTTTCTCCGCTAAGCAAAAGTATAAGGAGCTTAAGTCTGGATGAATCTCCGAAAACCTTAAAAAAGTCCGCTGCTTCATAAATAAGCTCATCATTTATATATCTATCATCAATATCCGTATGCATAGCACACCTCCATATATGAATACTTGTTCATGTGTTTATGTTATTATGCTTTTTTGTGTACGTCAATACTATTCACAATTGATTCATACAAATTTCTAATAATATTACAGTTAAAATTTCACGATTTTGCATAAAAAAGCGCTGATTTACACGCTTTATAACTTTATCATGATAACCTATGCCCCATGTTCTCTTGTAAAATTAACCATAAACCTTTGTATAAATTAGACAAATATCAAAGTAATTGAACATATACCAAAAACCTTTGTTTTTACAAGGGGCAAATAGCTAAAAATCATTGATTTTACTTGTGTTTTGGCACTAAAAGTTGTACAATGACCGAGACAATTTAATAATGAGCCATATTTTTGAGTTGTGCCCGTACGAAAATGACGGGCGAAAGGAGACGAAAATGAAAAAACCAATTCGCTTTTTCGCAGTACTGACAGCTATGGTACTTATGGGATCTGTATTGACAGCATGCTCAAGCGGAAGCCCGGATACTACTGAAGCAAATCAGACTACAAACAACGCTGAAAATAATAGCTCAACCGGAGAGCCTGTTTATGGTGGAGAGATCACTGTAGGCATCGCTCAGGACCTGGATAGTAGTCTTGACCCTCACCAATCTGTAGCGGCAGGAACTGACGAGGTTATGTTTAACGTCTTTGAAGGACTTGTTAAGCCCACACCTGAAGGTGATATTATACCTGCAGTTGCTGAAAGCTATGAAGTTGACGGGACTACTTACACTTTCAAATTAAGAGAAGGTGTTAAGTTCCACAACGGAGATACGGTAACTGTAGATGACATAGTATATTCTATTTCACGCTGCGCCGATACTTCTGAGGGAACACCCAGAGTACCGGCGTTTTCTGCTATTACCTCTCTTAAAGCTCTTGACGACAAGACCGTAGAGATAGTTCTTAATGCACCCAACAGCGAGTTCTTACCTTATCTTACTGTAGCTATCATCCCTGCTGACTATGCAGACCAGGCTACAGCACCTGTTGGCACAGGCCCTTTCAAGTATGTATCACGTTCACCTCAGGAAAACTTTATTATCGAGAAGTTTGACGAATACTGGGGCGAGCCTGCTTACCTCGACAAGATCACTTTCAAGATCCTTGACAGTGCAGAGGCGGTTGTTATGTCTTTAAGAAGCGGTAGTGTAGATTTTGTATCTCACCTTACAGCTTCACAGGTAGCAGAGCTTGGCGGAAGCTACAACATACTTGAAGGAACAATGAACCTTGTTCAGGCTGTATATCTCAACAACACTTACGAGCCTTTACAGAACGAGCTTGTTCGTAAAGCATTATGCCACGCTGTAAACATTGAGGAAATACTCTTACTTACAGCAGACGGACACGGTGCTCCTTTAGGAAGCAGTATGTATCCTTCATTCAAAAAATTCTTTAACGAGGACCTTGTAGACTACTATGACTACAACCCCGAAAAAGCTAAAGAACTTCTTAAAGAAGCAGGATACGAAAACGGCTTTGATTTAGCAATAACTGTTCCTTCAAACTACACACCTCACGTTAACACAGCAGAGGTTGTTGTTGAACAGTTCCGTGCAGTTGGCATCAACGCGAAAGTTGAGTCAGTTGAATGGGCAACATGGCTTTCAGATGTATATCAGGGCCGTAACTACCAGTCAACTATCAGCGGCTTTGACGCATCAGCTATGACAGGACGTGCAATGCTTGAAAGATGGATCTCAACAAGCAGCAAAAACTTCATCCAGTTCTACAACGATGAATATGATGCTCTCTTTGAAGAGTCTATCACAACAACAGATGATGACAAGCTTATAGAGATCTATGACCGTATGCAGGAGATCCTTACAGAAAACGCTGCCTGCGTATATCTTCAGGACCTTGCAGACCTTGTAGCTATCAACCCCGCACTTGACGGCTATGAGTTCTACCCTATCTATGTAATGGATCTTTCCGGAGTACATTACGTAAAATAAAAAACTGTTTTAATTTATGAATTATGAAAGGAGGCGGGAAGATGAAATACATTTTTAAAAAATTAGTAAGTCTCATTATTATATTGTTTATCGTTTCTCTTCTCGCCTTCTTAGCTTTTCAGGTCATCCCCGGTGACCCTACAACAAAAATACTCGGAACAGAATACACACCCGAAAGAGCACACGCATTAAGAGAAGCAATGGGTCTTAATCGTCCCGTTATAGTAAGATATTTCGAGTGGCTCAAAAATTTCCTTATGGGAGATTTCGGTACATCTTACAGCTACAGCTTGTCTGTTAAAGAAATGCTTGCAGGCAAACTTCCCATAACATTCGTTCTTACAGCCATTTCATTTACAATAATCACAGTTATTTCAATACCTCTTGGCATCCTTCTTGCCAAATTTGAAGGTACATGGCTTGACCGTATCTTCACAACTATGAATCAGACAATAATGAGCATACCACCTTTTTTTATCGGTATAGTTCTCTCATATATATTCAGTATAGTTTTAAAGGTATTTGTTCACGGAGATTTTGTATCCTACACAGTGGACCCCGTTAAATTTGTAAAATACCTTTTCTTCCCCGCTATATCCATTGCCATCCCACGTATAGCTATGACAGTCAAGCTTTTAAGAAGCTCCATCATAGGCGAGATGGACAAGGACTATGTGCGTACGGCCTTTAGCCGAGGCAACAGCAGGGATTCCGTGCTTTACAGACACGTACTTAAAAATTCCATTGTTCCCGTTGTTACATTCCTTGCGGTAACGATCGCAGACATTGTTGCGGGAAGCATAATAATAGAGCAGGTATTCGGTATACCCGGCCTTGGACGTCTTCTTGTTTCTTCAATATTCAACAGAGACTTCCCTGTTGTTCAGGCTATAGTTGTTATACTTGCAATACTTGTTGTTACAGTAAATACTCTGGCTGATATTATCAACCAGTATATCGACCCCAGAATAAAATTAAGATAAGGTAAAGGCTATGAAAAAGAAACCAAATTATTATCTTTATATAGGCGGTGCTCTGTCAGCGGTAATGGTGCTTATGATCATAATAGGCTTTTTCTGGACGCCTTTTGAGCCCAATGCAGTAAGTGCGGCAACAAAGTTCGCTATGCCATCATTATCTCATCCCCTCGGATGCGATAATATGGGCCGCGATATTTTCAGCCGTGTTCTTGAAGGTGCCGGCACGACACTTATAATATCCGTTTCTACCATTGCTATAGGTACTGCTATCGGTACGCTTTTAGGTGCTTTCACAGGCTTCTACGGCGGTCTTCCCGATGAGATACTTATGAAAGTGTGCGATGCCATAACAGCATTCCCCAGTATCCTTCTTGCCCTTGTGCTTGTAAGTATCATGGGAAGCGGAAAATATAACATCATAATAATTCTCGGTATATTGTTTATCCCAAGCTATTCCCGTGTTATAAGAGGAGAATTTGCAAAACACCGAGAGCTTAACTATGTTAAAAATGCTCGCATCATGGGTGCGGGAGATTTAAGGATAATGTTTGTTCATATCCTTCCCAATATCATCCCCGTTCTCCTTCCTGCGGTTACCATAGGTTTTAACAACGCCGTGCTTGCAGAAGCGAGCATGAGCTTTTTAAGCATAGGCGTACAGCCCCCTGACCCCAGCCTTGGCAGGATGCTGAGTGAAAGCCAGACATATCTTTTCTCAGCTCCCTGGTATGCTATCGGTACAGGTCTTGCCATCGTGCTTCTTATTTTAGGCTTCAGCCTCCTTGGAGAGGGCCTTCAAAGACGAAACCAGTAATATATTCAGGCGGTGAATAACATTGTTAGATATTAAAAACTTCACATTACATTTTCATAGCGCACCACCTGAAAATATGGCTGTTAAAGGTATAAGTATGCACATGGATAAGGGCGAGATAGTTGGCCTTGTAGGCGAAAGCGGAAGCGGCAAGACAGTTACGGCCTTGACCATAGCAGGCCTTATAAACAGGCGTATGGCGGCCTTCGGCGGAGAGATCCTTTTTAACGGACAAAATACCCTTACTCTTAAATCAGAGGATATGCGCAAAATAAGGGGCAAGGATATTTCAATAGTTTTTCAAGAACCTATGAGCTCACTTAATCCTGTTTTAAGAATAGGGCCTCAGGTAGAGGAAAGCCTGCGTATACACACAAACAAAACAAAGGAAGAGCGTAAGGAGCTTGCTCTTAAGGCTTTTAAAGATGTTGAGCTTCCCAATCCCGAAGAGGTTTATAATAAATATCCCCACGAGTTAAGCGGTGGCCAGCTGCAGAGGGTAATGATAGCGGCAGCTATGATATCAAATCCTACCCTGCTTATTGCAGACGAGCCCACAACAGCTCTTGATGTTACCATTCAGGCACAGATAATAGAGCTTTTAAAACGTCTTAACAAAGAATATGGTATGGGTATTCTTTTTATTTCTCATAACCTTAATGTTGTGCGTAAGCTTTGCACAAGGGTAGCGGTTATGCATAAGGGCCTTATTGTTGAAGAAGGGCCTGTTGAAGATATATTCCATAATCCTAAAGAGGATTATACAAAAAAACTTATTGCGGCCATCCCCACAAGGAGCAGAAAAAATGTCAGATAACTACGTTCTTGAAGTCAAAAACCTTAACGCATATTATAAAGTAGGCGGAAACGTGCTTGGTGGCAAAACCAAAAAGCAGGTTCTTTTTGACGTTAACTTTGATATAAAAAACGGCGAGGTCCTGGGCCTTGTTGGCGAAAGCGGTTGCGGAAAGACAACGCTTTCAAAAACGATACTCGGTATGCTCAAGGACTATGACGGTCACATAATACATCACACAGAGCATCCGCAGATGGTTTTTCAGGATCCTTTCAGCTCCCTTAATCCTTCTAAAACTATCGGCTGGATACTGGAGGAGCCTTTGCGTATAAATAATATAGGCGATAAGCTTTACCGCAAAGGTCAGGCAATAGAATACCTTAAAAAAGTAGGTCTTGGCGAGGAATATATAAACCGTAAGCCACACCAGCTTAGCGGCGGGCAAAGGCAGAGGGTTTGTATAGCTCAGGCACTCATACTTAAGCCTAAATTCATTATTGCAGATGAGCCCGTATCTGCCCTTGATGTTACGATACAGGCACAGATACTTGACCTTTTAAACGAAGTCAAGGAAACCTGTGATCTTTCATACCTTTTCATTTCACACGACCTTAACGTAGTTTATCAGTGTTGCGATAAGGTAATAGTTATGAAAAAAGGCTGTATCGTTGAGCAGAATACAGTTGATGAAATTTTCGATAATCCTAAACACGATTACACCAAACAGCTTTTAGCTGCTGCTGAATAAAAGATTTTTGGGACTCTGTCCCAAACCCTGCCAACCTTTAAAAAGGTTGGATCCAAACTTTCAATTCAAAAAGCCCATTCCTTAAGGAATGGGCTTTTTAAGTTAAAGTTTAGGTCAAGCCTTTTCAAAGGCTTGTGGGGTATTGGGGCAAAGCCCCAAGGTCTTTAATCATCCAAGTATGCGAGCTAAATCCTCTTCGGGTGTGGAAACAGGTCTGATACCAAAGCTTTCCACGAGGAAGTTAAGCACATTGGGTGAGAGGAACGCAGGTAATGTAGGTCCAAGGTAGATGTTCTTGATACCGAGATAAAGGAGTGTAAGAAGTATACATACCGCCTTCTGTTCATACCATGAAAGCACAAGCGAAAGAGGAAGATCGTTTACTCCGCAGCCAAAAACTTCCGCAAGGGCAACCGCAACCTTAATAGCACTGTATGCATCATTACACTGACCCATATCCATAAGTCTGGGAAGGCCACCGATAGTTCCAAGGTCAAGGTCATTAAAACGGAACTTACCGCAGGCAAGTGTAAGGATAGCTGTATCCTGAGGCGCCTGTTTAACAAAGTCCGTGAAATAGCTTCTGCCGGGTCTTGCTCCGTCACATCCGCCAACAAGGAAGATATGTCTTAACGCTCCAGCCTTGACCGCATCAACCACTTTATCCGCAACTGAAAGTACTGTTCCGTGTCCAAATCCGGTCGTTACAGATTTTCCGCCGTTGATACCTGTAAACTCTGTGTCCTCACTATATCCGCCAAGCTCAATAGCTTTTTCAATAACAGGTGTAAAATCTTTATCCTCTCCGATATGAGGGATATCAGGGAATGAAACAACGCTTGTTGTAAATACTCTGTCTTTATAGCTGTCTTTAGGAGGCATAAGGCAGTTTGTTGTGAAAAGGAAAGCACCGGGTACATTTGCAAACTCTTTCTGCTGATTCTGCCAAGCTGTACCAAAGTTACCTTTAAGGTGGCTGTATTTTTTAAGCTCAGGATAAGCATGACAAGGAAGCATCTCACCGTGAGTATAAATATTTACGCCCTTACCCTCTGTCTGCTCAAGAAGAAGCTGAAGGTCCTTAAGGTCATGGCCCGTAACAACGATAAAGGGTCCTTTTTCAACTGTAAGTGTAACAGTCGTAGGTACAGGTGTGCCATAGCTTTCTGTATTAGCTCTGTCAAGGAGCTCCATACACTTGAAGTTTACTTCTCCAACCTTCATAACAACAGGAAGAAGAGTTTCCATTGTAGCATCCACATCAGCCATAGCTTTAAGGCCTTCAAAGAAAAATCCGTCAACATCTTTATCTGTGTATCCAAGAGCCTCTGCATGATAAGCATAAGCCGCCATACCTCTTAAACCGAATAAAATGAGTGATTTAAGAGAACGTATATCTTCATCTGCACTCCATAATTTTAAGGGCTCGATCTTATCGTCTGTGCAGCTTAATCTGCTTCCGCCTCTTCTTTCAGTTTCTGCTTTTATCTCGTCTATCATTACTTTAATGGTTTCTTCATTGAAGTTTACGTTTGTAACAGTTGTAAATAACCCGTCACGCACAAGCTTAACCACATATTCATCGGGTGTATCCACAGCAGAGGCAAGCCCAAGCATAGCCTTTGTAAGTACATCCTGAAGATTTGCCACTAAAGCAGTTTTACCGCATACACCTGCTTTACCCGTACAGCCTTTGCAACCCGCTGTCTGTTCACACTGAAAACAAAACATATTCTCTGCCATTTAAAATCTACTCCTTTTTTATTATCATTTTTTTATTTGACTTTATGGAGTTATTTTAATACAATATAAATAACATTTCCGTTGTATTTACAACAACAAATAAAAAATCAGGTGATTTAATGAAAAAATATTTACATTTATTAAAAAGGTCAAAGCTATTCGGCGGCATTGAAGAGGAAGAACTTTTATCCCTGCTTAAATGTCTTAATGCAAAAAAACAGGACATTCCTAAAGGCGGATACATTTTCCGTGTGGGAGAATATCTTTCAAATGTTGCCCTTATGCTTAAAGGCAGTGCACATATACAAAGAGATGACTACTGGGGAAATTTAAGCATCCTCGGCAAAATAACCGAAGGCGAAATTTTCGGAGAAGCCTTTGCCATACAGGGAAGCGAAACAATGCTTAATGACGTAGTGGCAACGGAGGATTCTACCGTGCTTTTCCTTGATGTAAACCGCATCCTTACGGTATGCTCAGCCTCCTGCCGTTTCCACAATATGCTCGTTAAAAATCTTTTCGGCATACTCGCCCAGAAAAACAGGA
>SVDG01000043.1 GCA_015057875.1 Lachnospiraceae bacterium
TGAAAACAGGGTTCAAAGACAGGTTTGTGGATTTTGATCTTGCCGCTTTTGCCAAAAAGACATTTGCCATGTATGGCGGCAGAGAGGAAAAAGTTACCCTTGTTTGCCCTGCAAGGCTTGCGGGTGTTATAATAGACAGATTCGGGCAGGATATAATTATGGTGCCTGAGGGGGAAAGCTTTTATGTTAAGCTTCCTGTTATAGTAAGCCAGCAGTTTTTTGGCTGGCTCACGGGATTGGGCGGAGAGATAAAAATAAAATCTCCCGAAAATGTAAAAAACGAATACAGAGAATATCTTGAGGAAATAATTAAAAATTATTGATAAAAAGGGCGGTTTTGACCGCTCTTTTTTGATGTACGTATTTTGGGACAAACATAGTGTTACCATTAAACTGTGAAAAGGAGGTAATGCTATGTACGGAGCAATTTTAGGCGATATTATCGGTAGTCCTTATGAATTTGACAGAGGGGATAAAACGAAGGATTTTCCTTTATTCGGAAGAGATGCGTATTTTACGGATGACTCTATTATGACGCTGGCTGTGGCAGAAGCGTTTATGGATGTTTCAAAGGATGACAGCGATGAGGCCATAATGGAAAAGGTAAGGGAAAGTCTGCTTAAATGGGGAAGAAAATATCCTTTTGCAGGCTACGGAACAAGCTTTTTAGGCTGGCTTTATGATGATGACCCTATGCCTTATGGAAGCTTTGGCAACGGCTCTGCTATGAGGGTATCTCCTGTTGCGTGGCTATTTGAGGAACTTGAAACAGTTCTCAGGATGGCAAGGTTAAGTGCAGAGGTGACCCACAACCATCCTGAGGGAATAAAGGGGGCACAGGCAACAGCGGCGGCTATATTCCTTGCAAGAAAGGGTGCTACAAAAGAAGAGATAAAGGATTATGCCGAGATCATGTTCGGATATGACTTAAGCCGAAGCTGTGATGAAATAAGGCCTTTTTACCGTCATGTTGAAAGCTGTATGGAAACGGTGCCGGAGGCAATAACGGCCTTTCTTGAGGGGAACAGCTTTGAGGATGTTATAAGAACTGCGGTATCTCTTGGCGGAGATGCGGATACGCTTACGGCAATTGCGGGAAGCATAGCAGAGGGATTTTACGGTGTGCCGGAGGAACTTAAAGAGGAGTGCCATAAAAGGCTTAACAGGGAGCTTGACGGGGTGCTTTGTGTTGTTGAGGATGCGGTAGAGTTCAGTTTGAAAGGTCGTGAAGTATGACGGGATTTGGATATATGGTTTTTGTTTCGGGATTGGAAATAGAGGATGCTGCCTGTTTTTGTGATGCGGATGTGAAAGATATAGAGGCATGGTGCAAAGGTGAGAAGGAAATACCTGCGGATAAGCTTGCAATTATCACGGAAAGATGTGCTGTTGATGATGATCTATTAAAAAGGCCTGCGGTTACTCTTAATATGTATGAGGAATGCAGGCTGTTTACCGCAGGGGTAATGATAGGTACTTTGTTAAAGAAGGATATTGTCAGAATCTGAAACGGTATATGCTTTTTTCAGGAAATAAAGCTTTAAAGTTTACAGATGTATTTAAAGAGGGCCTGTTAACGGTAGCGCGGACGGGCTCTTTTGGTTCAGGGAAAACAGATATTACCGCTATGATAATGGCTATGATAAATAATGGAATAAATAGTTTTTGTTTCATAGGCAAGCTCCTTTTACTGCAGGTTTACTTTGTAAACTGTAGGTGTTTTTCAATATTATATAATAAGGCACGCACAAAATCAACTTTAAGTTAATTAGTATATTTAAAGTGGATTTATCTATACTAATCTTAATTTAGAAAGAGGTGGTATGGTGCTTTATTTTGGGGCAAGACTCAGAAAACTCAGGAAAGAAAGCGAACTTACACAGCAGCAGCTTGCAGATAAGCTTGATGTAACAAAAGCATCTATATCGGCTTACGAAACCAATGCAAAATATCCGTCTATTGAGGTGCTTATAAAAATAGCTAACACTTTTAATGTATCGGCGGATTATCTATTGGGTATTTCGGAATCCGCACATTTTGATAACTCTATGCTTACAGACGAACAAAGTCTTATTGTAAGCGATATTGTAAATGAATTTATACATCTTAACAGCAAAAAAGACAGGTAGAACCCTGTCTTTTTGTGTTTATAAAATATGTTATTTATGCTAAAATCTATTATGGTGATAAATTTTGGATGATAATTTTGTATTAAAGGTTTCACGGTTTTCAAACAAAACCGAAAAAAGAAGAAAAATTATAAGCTTTTTGGGGAATATAAGTCCGTATATTATTTTTGCATTATATGCTTTATATTCTGTCAGGGAAATATTTATGAGAAGATTCAGTGAGCCTGAATTTTTTATAATACCGCTTATTGTTTTTGTTGTGGTAACGATAATAAGAAAAAAGCTCAACAGGAAAAGACCTTTTGAGCTTTATGATATACCCAGACTTTTGCCCCATGACAACGGCGAGGGCTTTCCAAGCCGCCACAGCGCCTGCTGTGTTACCATATCCTTTGCCATACTTACGATAGATTTTAAAATGGCAATGGTTGCTTTTGCGGTATCGGCAGTAATTTGTATAACAAGGGTGCTTTGTGCCGTTCATTTTGTAAGGGATGTTGCAGTAGGTGTTTTTGCGGGAAGCATTTTGTGGATAATATGGTTTATTATTCAGGCAGCCCTTTGATATAGAGGGATGAATTTTTGTATCGGTTATCCTCTGATACGTCTTTTCCAAACCATTCGGGCGGAGTGAAGCTTACGGCATCTTCAAGGCTTTCAAATTCGACTTCAACGGTAAAAAGGCCTGAGAGTGTGCCGTCATATATATCAAGCTCTGCTGTAAGGCTGTTTTCAAGCGGAATGAAATATCTTGTTTTTGAAACAGGAGCTTTATCTGTAAGCTTTACAAGATTATCAAACTCTTTTTCGGATATTTCCATTTCAAGTTCCTGTCTTGAAACGGAGCCTTTGCTTTTTATTGTAAGGAAAAAGCTGTTATCGGATCTTCTTATACGGATAACGGGCTCGGTTGATACATAATATTGAATGATATTTGCTTTTTTATAGACTGAAAGCTCGAAATCGGGTTTGTTGCATAAAAATTTTCTTTCTATTTCCATTAAAAATCACTCCTTGTGAGTAGTATACTATAAATAAGGCGTATTAAGGAGGCACAATATGAAAAAAGTTATTGTTTTTTTAGCTGACGGATTTGAAGAGGTAGAGGCACTTACTACCGTTGACCTTTTAAGAAGAGTTAATGCAAACGTAATAACTATGAGCATAACAGAGGACATAGTTGTTTGTGGTGCTCACGATATCATAGTGAATACAGACAGTGTTTTTGATAAAGATGAGCTTAATGATGCTGATGCTATAGTGCTTCCCGGTGGTATGCCCGGAACACTTAATCTTAAAAATCATGATGGTGTCGAGGACATTGTTTTTGATTTTGTAAAAAAAGGAAAGCTTGTATGTGCCATCTGTGCGGCTCCCATGATACTTGGTGAGCTTGGTCTTTTAAAAGGCAAAAAAGCTTGCTGTTATCCCGGCATGGAGGAGTATCTTCACGGTGCTGTGGTAGAAGGAGGCCCGGTAAGCATTGACGGGAATATAATAACAGGCGTAGGTGTTGGCGGAGCCATAGCTTTTGCCCTTGAAATTGTAAAATATCTTTTTGATGAGGAAACGGCAAAGGAGCTTAAGGAAAGCGTAGTAGATAAGTTCTGAGCCGAAAGAGCGATATGAATGCGATACAGAAATATTTTAAATACAGGCAAAGCCTTATAGACCAGTATCTTAAGGGAGATATGAGTAAACGCGAGTATCTGCAGATGAACTATGATGCGGTCATGAATAATGATATCGGTCCGTTTAAAAACATAGATACGGTAGATAAGGGGCTTTATAACTATCAGTATTATAATGCCCTTGCTAAGCAGATGCGGTTTATAAGCAAAGCCTATAACGATGACCCTGAAATGAAAAGAGACTATATTGAAAGAAGCAACCATTATTATTATAAAAAAGACAGGGCAACGATGGCGGTTTTAAAGATGCTTGATTACCGCGGTATTGAGGGCTATTTTGTAAACATAAGAAGCAATGCGTTAAAGGGAAAGCTTTTTGAGATAGTTATTTTTGACAGTAATATGATACTTCATTCCACAAACGAGCTTATTTTAAAGCGCATGCGTGAGGAAGGAGTTTTTAAAGAAGAAAAAAGAAGATCACTTATAGACGGATATATAAATCAGAAGTATTGATTTACAGATGTGTATTTATGTAACAGCATATTGCCTTTTTCTTTGCAGATAATAAAGTTGCGGACAAAAACCGCATACGCAAAGGAGGGTTATATATATGGCATCAAGAAACAGAAAAGCAGTGCCCGAAGCTATGGAGGCACTTGAAAGATTTAAGTATGAGGTTGCAAACGAGATAGGCGTGCCTTTAAAAAGGGGTTATAACGGTGACCTTACCTCAGCCGAAAACGGATATGTGGGCGGCTATATGGTCAAAAAGATGATAGAGGCACAGGAAAGAAAAATGGCAGGAAGATAAATTTTAAGGGACGGCGGGTTTTTGCCGTCCCAACTTTTTTCTTGACATTAACGTGATAAAGTGTGATTATATAAATAATAAATTTTTAAGGGGGATAAAACATTGTTAAACGTTTGTAAAAATGTTCAGGATTATATAGTAGAAGTAAGAAGAAAACTGCACAGAGTGCCCGAAATAGGATTTGAGCTTCCTGAAACAAGAGCGATTATTATAGATGAGCTTGAAAAAATGGGCCTTGAGTATACGCTTTCAAATGTGGATAGCGGCCTTATGACAGAGATAAAGGGAGCAAAGGACGGAAAGGTGCTTGTTTTAAGGGCGGATATGGATGCACTCCCTATCAAGGAGGATACAGGTCTTCCCTTCAGCTCAGAGCATGACGGTTTTATGCATGCATGCGGACATGATGCACATATGGCTATGCTTCTTGGTGCAATAAAGGTACTTAATGATAATAAGGATAAATTTAATGGTACGGTAAGATGTATTTTCCAGACTGCAGAGGAGATATCGGGAGGAGCGAAAAAACTTATTGAACAAGGCTTCCTTGATGGTGCGGATGCAGTTTTCGGCACACATATCGGCTGTATTTTAGGCAAGGATATACCCTGTGGAAAATTTGTTATAACACCCGGATGCTGTATGGCATCATTTGACAAGTTTGTCGTTAAGGTAAAAGGCAAAGGCTGTCATGGCTCGACACCCGAAAAAGGTATTGACCCTATCAATATTGCGGCACATACGGTCATAAATTTACAGGCTGTTATAGCAAGAGAGTTTTCTGCAACACACGCTGTTGTTCTTACAGTAGGAAAGATAGCAGGAGGAAGCCAGTATAACGTAATACCTGACGAAGTAGTTATAGAGGGAACTATCCGTGCCCTTAACGAGGATGACAGACAGACCCTTGCAAGACGTATAGCTGAAATAAGCAAGGCGACAGCGCTTGTTTTTGGAGGAGATGCGGAAACAGAAATGTTCTGGGGTGCACCTCCGGTCGTTAACAGTTCAGATATGGCGGCTTTTGCGGCAGAGGCGGCAAAGGAGATGCTTGGGGAGGAAAATGTTATCACATCTGTTCCCGCGCCTAATATGGGAGGAGAGGACTTTGCATATTACCTTGAAAAATATCCCGGTGCATTTATGTTTTTAAGTACAGCAAATGCGGCAATAGGTGCCGATACAGCACACCACAACCCTAAGTTTATGATAGATGAAGAGGTAATGTGGAAAGGGCCGGCTGTGTTTGCAGCGATCGCAATGAAGTTTTTGAATGATTAAGAAATGGAGGCTGTTAAAAACAGCCTCTTTATTATTTACAAAAGATGCCAAATAAATTAAAATAATTAAAGATACATAAACACAAAAATTGATTAGGAGAAATGATGATATGAAGAAAAAAATGATTAGTTTTTTTATTACAGTGGTTATGTTATTTGCGATGCTCCCGGCAACAGCTTTTGCGGCAACAAAGTATGGTGTATGGGTAGGAGGAAAACAAATAACATCGGATAATGCAGCAGATGTATTGGGAGATGGTACAGTAAGTTTTGAAAGAAAAACAAATACACTTATTCTCGATAATGCAGCATTAACAGATACCTACCTTTTTGGAGATATATACTGTGGCATATATTGCGAAGGAGACCTTAACATACAGCTTAAGGGAGAAAGCCGTATTTATCTCGACGAAGAAGATAAAAGTCATAATGGAATAAGAGTTTATGGCGATATCAGTTTTGAAGGCGAAGGCCAGGTTATCGTAAGAGCAAGAGGTAGCCATGCAAAAGGAATATGGTCTAATGGTATCTTTTCTGTAAAAAATGGTGCATCGGTGCATGCCAGTGGTTTAGACAGCAAAAATTCAGCAGATAGTGGTGCTGTATGGGCTAAAAAAGGCATAAAGCTTGGTGATAAAGTAGTTGAAAGCTTTGAGTATTCAAAAGTAATAGAGTATTTGGATGAAAGCGAAAACGAATATTATTATATTTTCAGTCCCGATAAGGAAACTCCTTCTTTGAGAGTAAAACTTGATGCTATGCCCGTCTTTTATGCTGGAGATGTGAACCCCGACGATACTTTAACTATGCGTAAAATAACTGTTTTGAACAGTGAGAATGGAGAAGTTAAAATAATTGGAATGGGAATAGCAGGAACAGAGGTAAGAGTGGAGGTTACTCCTAACAGAGAATATATACTTAAAGACTTTATTCTTTCAGATACATCTTACAGAGAACTTGAAACAAGAAAAATAGATGATGGAAAATTTGCTTTTATAATGCCGAATTATAATGTTTATATAAGAGCACAGTTTGTTAAAGAGAACAGCGTTCCTGAACAGCTTCCTTTTACAGATGTTGATGAAAACGAATGGTACGGCAAGGCGATAAAGTATGTATATGAAAACGATCTTATTGCAGAGAAGCTTACAGATAAATTCAGTCCCGATGCAACAGCTACAAGAGCTATGATAGTTTCTATGCTCTGGAAGGCAGAGGGTATGCCTTTAGCTGAAGATGCAGGATTTACAGATGTAAAAGAAGATGCATATTATAAAAAAGCAGTAGATTGGGCTAAAAAAGTAGGTGTAACGGCTGGGTATGGTTCAACATTTGGCCCTGATGACAGCGTTACAAGAGAGCAGATGGTTTCTATGCTTTACAGATATGCCGTGCTTAAGGGTATAGATGTAAGCGTTGGCGAAAACACAAATATCCTTTCCTTTGAGGATGCGTTCAGCATAAGCGAGTATGCATTCCCTGCTATGCAGTGGGCATGCGGAAGCGGTATTATTGCCGGAGACGGAGCTGTTGTTTTCCCTCAGGGTACAGCCACAAGAGCTCAGCTTTCACAGGTAGTTATGATGCTTTTAGGTTAATATTTATCATAAAAAATGACTTCCGTAAGGAAGTCATTTTTTGATACTTATTTTCCGCTACCGCCACATTCGCTGCATTTTCCGCCGATGCAGGAGGGACAGTCTGCAGGAGTACGTCCGAGACCGGGTGAGTATGATTCCTGTGTACCGCTGCCGCCACAACTTCGGCACCTGCCATCGCCAAAGCACACACCACAGTGGTCAGAAGAAGATGATGAAGAGGATGAGGATGCACCTTCAAACATAGCCGCCGCAAGACCCTCTATCTCATAGGGTTCTCCGTTAAAAGTTGCGTTAGCGTAGAAATAAACAATACATTCACCGTTTTCATCGAGTTTGATGTATCTTACAACAGCATTCTCGTAAAGTATGGAATCGCTGTCGTATGTAGGCATATAGAATATATCGTTGCTGCCGTCAGGGCTTATGGAGAAAACGAAAGGATAATCTCTGTGATAAACTGTCCAGCAATCATCTTCTTCGTGGATAAAATCGGATTTTGTAAATATAGATCCTTCGGAAACGTATAAGTTATGGTTAATAATTTCAAGCATATCTGTTTTATTAAAACCAGCTATTTTAAGATCGTAGGAGTCCTTGCTAAGTCCGTTGTGGAGACCAAAAGTAACATTTCCGGTTTTCTCCTGCCCGTTAATGATGATGGACGCCTTGCCAAGTTCTGTTGAAAGGACGTTATCGTCAGTCCTGTAGTATTTTCCATCTTCGAGGATTAAAGCACTTGCTATATGGCTTCCTGATATTTCTTCAGGATAGTTAGAATGCTTGCCAAGGTCTTCTATTGTGGTTTCTTCTGCGATAGTTACGACCTTTTTTTCTATACTGAAATCTGCAGATGACCTGTCTTGTGATGAGCAGGCGGAAAGTACCGTAGCAGAAACAAACAGTATGGATAATAAAACGGTTAATTGCTTTTTCATAATACTTTCCTCCTTTATTTAGGCCTATTTTTACAGCAATCGTAAAGAACACAGATCTCGCATTTAGGCCTTCTTGCAATACATACAGCTCGGCCGTGGGCTATAAGCTGTGTGTTTATGCGTGACCAGTGGTCTTTTGGTATTTTTTTCATAAGGTCAAACTCTATTTTTACAGGATCGCTTTCCTTTGTAAGCCCCAGAAGGTTTGAAAGACGTTTAACGTGGGTATCAACAACGATGCTTGGGATCTTAAAAATATGTGTGCGTACCACATTTGCCGTTTTTCTTCCTACGCCGGGAAGGGCCGTTAAAAGCTCTATATCGCTTGGCACTATGCCACCGTGGTCGATAAGCAGCTTCTGACAACATCCGATTATGTTTTTTGCTTTGTTATGGTAGAAGCCTGTTGAATGGATATCATTTTCAAGCTCTGAAAGGCTTGCCTGTGCAAAGGCCTTTACGGAGGGATACTTTTCAAAAAGGGCGGGGGTGACCATATTTACTCTGTCATCTGTACACTGGGCACTTAGAATCGTGGCTATAAGCAGTTCATGTGCGTTTGTGTAGTGAAGATAGCATTTTTCAGGACCGTAGGTGTCATCAAGTATTTTTAGAACCGCGGATGTCCTTTCTTTTATGTTCATAGGCTTTAGCTCCTTTTGTTATTTCCCGGGCAATGGTGGGAAATGATGGATAATGTCATATTTTTATTGCTTTTGCAAGACCTGTTATGCTGTTTTTTGATGAATAATCAAAAATGATAAAGGTCTTTTGTTTTTCTATAGGGGAAGCAGCTGAAAAATGTCGGCGGGAAATATCAAAGGAAAATTTCGCCATACCAAACTGTCTTCCAAGCCTTGCGGGTGCAAGGTCGCTGTGGGCGGGAAGGTGTTTTTCAACAAGCTCTTTATTATTGAAGAATCCTCTTTTTATAGCCTTAAGCTCTTCGTCCTCGTCATTTATCCAGTAAGGGAATGATCTGAGGTTATCGTTAAGGAGCATATCAAAAAGAAGAAGCTCCTTTAATATATCGAGGGTTTCGCTATCAAGGCCCTCGCTTACAAAAAATTCATAAAGGTTTGTATAGGTCTGGGCTTTACTGCTCTGATTTTTTGTGTATCCGTGCATTTCCATATAAAGGCCTGCTTTTTCATAAAAATCAAAGGGTGTACCGAAGACCGTAACGGCGTAGGCAATGGTGTTTAATGCCTTTGAGGAATTATAGTAGGTTTCGGTAAATTCCTCTATGGCCTTAAGCTTAAGCATATCCTCGTAGGGAATAGCCTTTGTAAAAAGTACTTCGTAGGGTGCTTTTTCGTCATACACTATGCCGTATTTTTCTGCATCCGCCCTTAAACCTGATCCCTTTAACAGCTTTAAAAAGCCAAGCTGCAGCTGTTGGGGATTAAGGGAGTATACGTCATTGAAGGAGTTGCGGAAGGAATTATAATCCTCATAGGGCAAGCCTGCAATAAGGTCAAGGTGCTGGTGGATGTTGCCGAAGGAATGCACTTTGTCAACGATTGACTTTAGATTATTGAAATTACATTTTCTTTTTACTGCTTCAAGAGTAGTCATGTTTGTGGACTGAACGCCTACCTCAAACTGGAAAAGGGCTTCTCTTGCGTCTTTTAAAAGCTCAAGCATATCTTCATCCATTATTTCTGCCGAAATCTCCATATGAAAATTGGTTATACCGTTATCATTTTCCATGCAATATTTCCAGATTTCCATAGCGTGGCTTTTTTTGCAGTTGAAAGTACGGTCGACAAACTTTACCTGTGGTACTTTGTTATCAAGGAAGAACTGAAGCTCTTTTTTTACTCTTTCTATATCTAAGAAACGCAGTTTTTTATCATCGCCCGAAAGGCAGAACTGACAGCTATAGGGACAGCCCCTCTGTGTTTCGTAATAAATTATTCTGTTTTCAAGTTCATCAAGACTTTCGTAAACGAAGGGTATTTCGTTAAGGTCAACGGGCTCGCTTAAGGGATTTGATATTATATCTTCATTATTGCGGTAGGTTATGCCCGTAACATCTTTAAGCTCGCGCTTACCATAAAGATATTCTGTAAAACGTACAAAGGTATATTCCCCCTCACCTCTCATAACAAAATCAATGAAGGTATATTTTTTAAGTGTATCCTCCGCATCAAAGCTGACCTCAGGTCCTCCCAGTACAATGACAGTGTCGGGCAGGATCTTTTTTATGTTCTGTGCAATGGAAAGGATCATGGATATATTCCATATATAACAGGAAAAACATAAAACATCTGGCTTTTTGATAAAAAGCTCCTTAAGTATCTGTTTGGGGTCATTGTTTATGGTAAATTCCGCTGTATCCACAAGGTAACCTTTGGCTTTGGCCGCACTTTTAAGACAGCGAAGAGACAATGATGAATGTATATATTTAGCATTTAAAGCTGTTAAAACAATGTTCATATAAAACTCTCCTTTTGCTTGAAGTATAGCATAATATGAATTTTTTTAACAGGCTTTGAGATAATAAGGATGAGGTGTTTTTATGAATATCAGAAATGTGCTTATCGGCTTGGTCACGGGTATCCTTAACGGGCTTTTCGGAAGTGGAGGAGGAACGGTTGCTGTGCCTGCAATGGAGAGGTTTCTTGGAGTAGAGGACAAAAAGGCCCACGCTACGGCTATAGCTGTCATTCTTCCACTTTCGATAGTTTCGCTTTTTATTTACAAGGGAAGTGTGGATACAGACTGGAAAACGGTTTTTGCCGTAGCTTTGGGCGGAGTAGCAGGAGGATATGTGGGTGCAGGGCTTTTGCAGAGGATAAGTAACAGATGGCTTCATATAGTTTTCGGAGGGTTTATGCTTATGGCGGCGGCGAGGATGATATTATGATCGCGGGTTTACTTGCAGGGTTTTTATCAGGGATTATAAGCGGTATGGGTATAGGAGGAGGGGCAATACTTATACCTGTGCTTACTATGGTGCTTGGCATGGGGCAGAAAGAGGCACAATTTATAAACCTTGTTTATTTTATACCTACGGCTGTTGCGGCCTTGTATAAACATAGCAGGAACGGAAATATTGAAAAAAGCGTTCTTAAACCACTTATCATTTTTGGTGTTGCGGGCAGTGCGGCAGGTGCTTTTCTGGCTTCGGGGGCAGGTGACGGGGCGCTTAGGGTGTTGTTTGGCATATTTTTAGGTGTAATGGGTATTTTTGAAATAATAAAGGGGATAAGAACAAAAAATAAAAAGGGAGATGAAAAGATGAGGATAGGTGACTTTATCAAACTTAAAGAGGATTTTATAAAGGCGGATACAGAGGGTAAGATAGATATCTATATAAATGCAGATAATCTTACGCAGTTTCAGTACAGAGAGCTTTTGAAAGAATTTCCATTGGAGGCTCTTGGCAGGCTTGAAATGGCATTAAACGGATAATATCATAAAAATTTAATATTTTTTAAAAAAGCGGTCTTTAGAGGCCGCTTTTGATGTTGACAAAAGGACAGCGTAAATTTATATTATTTGTAACTCTTAAACAATGAATGTTAGGGGATGTTTAAATGGAACGAAGAAGAGCAAGATTTACATATACACAGACTATTGCTTTCAGCTTTTTTGCCATAATATTTATAGGGGCGATCATTTTATCTTTGCCCATTTCATCTAAAAGCGGAGAATGGACTGGTTTTATAGACAGCTTTTTTACTGCCACAAGTGCAACCTGTGTAACAGGTCTTGTGGTATACGATACCTATGCACATTGGTCCCTTTTCGGGCAGACTATAATACTTCTGCTTATACAGATAGGCGGTCTTAGCTTTATGACGGTAATAACAATGTTCTCAATTTTCGTAGGCAAGACCATAGGACTGCATGAGAGAAGGCTCCTTATGCAATCGGCAGGTACTATGAGGTACACGGGTGTAATAAGGCTGATAAAGCAGATAGTTATACTTACAGTGATGTTTGAGGCTATAGGATCTGTGCTCCTGTTTGTAAGGTTTTATCCCGAACTTGGCTTTGCTAAAGGCCTGTATTATGCGGTATTTCATTCAGTATCGGCATTTTGCAATGCGGGGTTCGATCTTATGGGCTATAGGGGTGAGTTTTCATCTTTGATTTCTTTTGCTGATGATACATTTGTAAACTTTACTATAATGTTCCTTATTTTTGCGGGAGGTTTTGGCTTTCTTGTTTGGACAAATCTTATTAAAAAGAGGTTCAGATTCAAAGAACTTGATCTTCATTCGAAAGTTGTTATTACGGTAACGGCTATACTTATAATATCAGGAGCGCTGTTAGTATATATTTTTGAGGTTGACAATGCCTTTGCACACC
>SVDG01000044.1 GCA_015057875.1 Lachnospiraceae bacterium
CCCCGTCTCGGTCACCTCACCGTGTAAAAATAAGAGGTTCTGCGGAAGTGGCGGAATGGCAGACGCGCAGGATTCAGATTCCTGTCCCTTTATGGTGGTGTGGGTTCAAGTCCCATCTTCCGCATAAAATAAAACGAGGAAGTATTGGCAACAATGCTCCCTATTTTTTTGTTCATTTTAAATATGGATAAAATTTCTTTTAATAATCTGCAACAAAAACAAAACCATGTCCGTCTATATTCAGGTGTTCGGATAAATATTTAAAAAACAAAAAGGAGATCAAAAAATGAAAAAATTCACAGCAATATTTTTAGCAGCCTTAATGGCACTTTCTTTCGCTGCTTGCGGAAGCAAAACCACAGAAGAAAAAGTATCTATCACAGATTCTCTTGAATTACTTACAACAGTTATCGGTGGCTATGACGAGGCAGACCTCTTCCCTGTATGCGGTGGCGACAGTGCAAACCTCAACTTTGAAGGTCCCGGCAAATTTGACGCCGCAAATGCAGAAGAGCTTGATATTACTTTAGGCTTCCCCACAAGCCACTCCGATAAAATCGATGATGCGGCATCTATGATGAACGCTATGATGGCAAACAACTTCACAGCAGGTGTTTACCGTGTAACAGATGAAAAAAATGTTGAAACAGTAGCCGCAGACCTTAAAGACAACATCCTTGCAAGACAGTGGATGTGCGGCATGCCTGAAAAAATGGTAGTTATCTCAGTTGGAAACTACGTTGTTTCTGCTTTCGGTTTAAGCGATGCTTTAGATACATTCAAAGCAGAAATTTCAGAAGCATACCCCAGTGCATCTGTATTATATGAAGAAGCAGTGATCTGATGACCCAAAAGCCCTACCTTAACAGATAGGGCTTTTAAAATGCAACACTTTTTATTATTATAAATGACAAGGAGGTGTAACGCCGTGCTCTTTTCAAGTATCACGTTTTTATACTATTTTTTACCGATAGTTTTCATGCTTTATTTTTTAGTCCCCAGAAAGCTTAAAAATCTTGTACTTTTTATATCAAGCCTTGTTTTCTACGCCTGGGGTGAGCCTAAGTATGTATTCCTTATGATACTTTCTGTAGCCATAGGATATATTGCAGGTCTTTTAATGGACAAGCTCCCTAAAAAACCTGTTCTTATCATATCAGTAGTCGCCTGTCTTTTTTTTCTGATATATTTCAAATATACTAACTTCTTTATAACAAACATAAATGCGGTATTAAAAACAGACTTTCCTATGCTTAAAGTCATAATGCCTATCGGTATAAGCTTTTACACCTTCCAGATAATAAGCTACATTATAGACGTATACCGCAAAGATGTTGAAAAACAGAAAAATTTCTTTCATCTCGCGGCATATATATCTATGTTCCCCCAGCTTATAGCGGGACCCATAGTGAGGTATTCCGATATAAACGACCAGCTTGAGCATAGAAAACACAGCACTCAGGATATATCCTACGGAATACAGAGATTTGTTCTTGGCCTTTCCAAAAAGGTGCTTGTGGCAAATCAGCTTTATGAGCTTTGTCAGATTTTCCGTATGTCCGGCGAAAAGACTATCCTCTTCTACTGGATATATGCGATCGCTACCATGTTGAACATTTATTTCGACTTCAGCGGATACAGCGACATGGCTATCGGTCTCGGAAAAATGCTTGGCTTCTCATTCCATGAAAACTTCAATTATCCCTTTATCAGCAAAAGCGTTACAGAATTCTGGCGCAGATGGCATATGTCCCTCGGCACATGGTTCAGGGATTATATTTATATACCCTTGGGCGGAAACCGTGCGGGTGCAAAAAGGCAGATCATAAACATACTTATAGTGTGGTTCCTTACGGGCTTCTGGCATGGTGCAGAGTGGAATTTTATCATCTGGGGACTAATTTTTGCAGTACTTCTTATTATAGAAAAGCTATGGCTGTTTAAAAAGCTTGATAAATCAAAATTTATAAGCCGTATATATATGTTCTTCATCATTTCCGTTACCTTCGTTATTTTCAATGCATCAGATACAGCGGAAATGGTCTCATATATAAGCAATATGTTCCTGGTGGGTAAAACAAAAGCATTTATCGGCAAAGAGTGTATTTATTACTTGAAAAGCTTTGCCCCCATACTGGCTATATCTATAATAGGCGCTACAGGTATACCCAAAGTTATTTACTTAAAGGCAAAGGAAAATGCTGTTATAAACAAGGTTTCAATAATAGCAGAGCCTGTAATACTTGTGCTCCTTTTCCTGCTTTCAACATCATATCTTGTTGACGGTTCATTCAATCCCTTTTTATACTTCAGATTTTAGGAGGGCTTATGAATAATTTGCGAAATAATATTTTAATAGCTATAACAGGATGTGTTTTTGCCATACTTGTGCTTATGGTATGGATAATGCCCGACAAAGAGTATTCGGCAGCAGAAAGACGTCCTTTGAAACAAAGTCCCGAGCTCAGTATAGAAAGCATATTAAGCGGCCGTTTTATGAGTAACTTTGAGGACTATAAACTTGACCAGTTCCCCTTAAGGGACTATTTCAGAAGCTTCAAAGCTATCACTTCTCTTAAATCAGATAACAATGATATATACGTTGTAGATAATGTTATAAACTCTATGGAATACCCTCTTAATGAAAACAAGCTGACCTATGCATCAGGAAGGTTTCTTAACATCTACAACAGCTATCTCAAAGATAGCGGAAACAACATATATCTTTCCATAATCCCAGACAAAAACTTTTTCTATGCCGAGGATAACGGCTACCTGTCTATAGATTATGATAAGCTTGTTTCCACAATAAGGAACAGCTCCGGTTATATGACATACATTGATATTTTTCCTTTCCTCAAAGGTGATGACTATTATATGACAGACACCCACTGGAGACAGGAAAACATAGGCGATGTAGCAGAGGCCCTGCTTAAAGGCATGGGTAACGAACAGACCTTTGAATATGAAAAAGTTGATATGGAAGAGGATTTTTATGGAGTATATTATGGACAGGCGGCACTTCCTCTTGATCCTGACAGTATCAGCTTCCTTACTAACGACATAATAGAACAGTTTAAGGTGTTCGATCATCAGAATAACAAGGAGATTCCTGTTTATGATGAAAGCAAAATGACAAGTGATGACCCCTATGAACTCTTCACAGGAGGCCCCATATCACTTGCAACAATAGAAAATCCCTCTTGCGATAACGGAAAGCACCTTATCATCTTCAGGGATTCCTTCGGAAGCAGTTTAGCCCCTCTTCTCGCACAGGGATATTCAAAAACAACTCTTATAGATATACGCTACATTATGCCTCAGATGCTTGGTAGCTTAGTGGATTTTGAAAATGCTGATGTACTTTTTGTTTACTCAACATCAGTATTAAATAACAGCGAAACACTTAAATAAAAAAGATGTACACGATTTAGTGTACATCTTTTTTATATCACCGCATAAAACAACCATGTAAGTATATATCCCGTTATTACTGCAGCCAGCGTAAAAGGAACACCTATACTCATGAACTGCTTTGTTGTGACCTCATAGCCCGCTTTTCTTAAAATACCTCCAGCCGCAATGTTTGCAGATGCACCTACAGGTGTAAGGTTTCCTCCAAGCGTTGCACCCACAAGAAGACCGAAGCAAAGCACACACTGGTCAACACCAAGACTTGCCGCTACACCTGCCACAACAGGAAGCATAGTTGCAGTATAAGGTATGTTATCTATAAACGCTGAAGCAATAACCGAGAACCATACGATTATTGTATATGTAAAGAAAACACTTCCCGCACCAAGGCTTGCTATTATGTCTGAAAGGTCTGCAATTATACCTACTCTGTCTATACCGTCTATTACCATAAAAAGTCCCGCAAGGAGCATAAGTGTTATGTAGTCTATATTTTTCATAACATCTGCACCAAGATGCGTATCTTTTTCTTTAACACACTCGATAACAAGTCCGCCTATAAAAATGACCATACAGATTATACCGTTTGTTATATCAGGCTTATTAGGTATGAAGGATGCAAGTATAAGGCACACCACAGTACCCACAAGCATAATTGTGGGCAAATAATCCGAAACAGGAGTAAGCCCGCCCTTTTCAAGCTGGCCATTCTCTCTACGGAAAAGGAAGAGCATAACAGGAACGGTAACAAGAGCCCCCGCCTGAACGATCCAGAACAGGCCGGGTCTACCGTTATAGATAAAGAAATCCATAAAATCAAGTCCCATATGTCCGCCTAGGAGTATAGATGTTGTATCGCCAACAAGGGTAGCCGCACCCTGAAGATTTGATGATACCGCTATAGCGAGGATAGGCGCCACAGGCGAAATATTAAGCTTTTTGGCAAGGGAAAGACCTACAGGTGCAAGCATAAGTACAGTAGCAACATTGTCAACAAAAGCCGAAACTATTCCCGCAAAAAGTGCAAGTACGATTATAAGAGCCTTTACATTAGGCAGAAGCTGAACAAGCTTGTCCGCAAGACGGTTAGGCATATTGCTTCTTATAAAAAGGTCCACCGTACCCATCGTGCCTGCAAGCATAAGCAGTACATTCCAGTCAATTATACCCACTATTTCACCCAAAGGAACTATCCCAAGCACAAGAAATAATGCCGCCGCGCCAAGAGCAACAAAAGCCCTGTATTTAGGCAAAACCAAAAGCAAAACATAAACGCCTATAAAAGTGATAAGCGCTATCATTTTCATCTCAAATTCCATCCTTCCATACGTCAAAAACCATATATTGTCAGATACCAAAAACTCCCATAACCAAAAATTGTCTGAAACATATATTTAAATTACGTATTTTTATGCTATACTTATTATAAGCGCTATTTCAGAAGAAATAAAGTATAATAAAAAGCACAAACCACCTGATAAAAGGAGGATATATATGAATCATAGAATAATAACCATAAGCCGTCAGTTCGGAAGCGGCGGAAGGACCATAGGCAAGGAGGTTGCGTTAAAATTAGGCATACCCTGCTATGACCATGAACTTATAGAAATGTTCGCCAAGGAAAGCGGTTTTTCTGAGGAATATATAAAATCAAGCAGCGAACAGACAAAACGTCAGGGTCTCCTCTCAAGCATACTTGCAGACCGTACATACGACACACATATAACAGAGGATTTCCTTTGGGAAGCACAAAAAAAAGTTATAATGGATGTAGCAAAAAAAGGTCCCTGCGTCATAGTAGGACGCTGTGCAGATTTCATACTTGAAAACGACTTCGACTGCTTAAGTGTTTATATCCATGCAGATAAATCATCACGTGCAAAGAGGATAGTGGAAGTTTACGGTGAAAGAAAGGATACACCCGAAAAACGTATATCCGATAAAGACAAGGCCAGAAAGGCCTATTACCAGAAATATACCAAAAGGGTGTGGGGCAATGCCGAAGACTTTGACATATCCCTTGACAGCCACAAACTGGGCTTTGATACCTGTATAAAAATAATAACTGAACTTTATTGATAAGGACTTTTTAGTCCTTATTTTTTTATTTGAAAGCATAATAAAAGCTTTTAAGTGCATATTAAAACTATCCAGAAACTATGCACAGGAGTTTTTATTATGAAAAAAAGTATTCCCAAACCTTATATAAAGGGCTTTTTGCCCTATGCCTTTGCGGCCCTTCTAGTAGGTCTTGTCGGCGGATTCACAACAGTCCTTGGCCCAGCCTTTGTAAGCGATTTGAATATAGCCTACTCCAACACAACATGGACCGCCCTTTCTACAGCCATATCTACCGCGGCCCTTGCTCCCGTTATGGGCAAGATCGCTGATGTGGCAGGAAGACGAAAAACTCTGCTTTCGGGTATAGCATTATTCACCCTCGGCAACACCCTTACAGCTATTTCCCGTTCTCTTCTTTTTATGATGTTTGCAAGGTTCATCGTTGGTGCAGGTACAGCAGCCATAGCCCCCGTTATAATGGCATATATAGTGACTGAATTTCCCAAGGAAGAAACAGCAAAGGGCTTTTCTTTATATATGCTTATATCAAGTGCCTCTGTCATACTTGGCCCTACAATAGGCGGAATAATAATAGCCAGAAGCAGCTGGCGTGTAATGATGTGGATATGTACCGCAATAAGTATGATCGTGCTTTTTTTATGCTTATTTACCCTTAAAAAAACACCGCAGAAAAAAAAGTCCTTCAGCGGCTTTGATCATAAAGGGGCATTCATGGTACTTGTATTCTTCTCCCTTATGCTATGTATACCCTCCTTCGGGCAGAATTTCGGCTGGAGCTCAGTATATTTCACATCAGTACTTATTGCCTCAGTCATATCCCTTATACTTCTTATACTTGCAGAAAGAAAGGCAGAAAACCCTGTACTTTCAGGAAAATTTATGTTAAGAAAAGAGTTTATCCTCTCGGTTACCGCACTCTTCCTTACTCAGGGTCTTATGCAGGCAAATATGACTAACTTAATTGTTTTCATAAACTATACACAGCCTGACAACACCCTTATTTCAAGCTATGCCATCTCCGTTATGTATATAGGTATGTCCTTAGGCTCAGTTATTGCAGGGCCTGTAGCTGATAAAAAGGAGCCTAAAAACGTACTTTTTCTTACTTTCATTCTTACAGGCATCGGCTGTGCGATAATGTTCCTTTTTGACATTTATACTTCCGCAATACTGCTTATGGCTTCCCTTGGCATACTTGGCTTTGGTCTTGGCGGAAACGCCGCCATTTTTATGAAAATAGTTCTTTCGGGTCTGCCCGCACAGGCCGCGGGTGCAGGTACAGGCACGTATGGTCTCTTCCGCGACCTTTCGGCCCCCTTTGGTGTTGCGGTTTTTGTACCTATGTTCACTAACGGCATAACTGATCGTATTCTATCAGGTCTGTCTCCCGAAACAGCCGCTACAGCCTCAATAAAATCACTTGCTTTAGTTGAGGTCATATGCGTATCTATAGGGATAGCCGTAGTTCTATCCCTTCCACGCATACACCATAAAACAGAACATATATAGACGAAAGGAAATGTATTATGCGACTTGAAAATAAAATTGTACTGGTAACAGCCTCCACAAAAGGTATAGGCTATGAAACAGTAAAGAAATGTGCCAAAGAAGGTGCAACAGTATATATGGCGGCAAGGAATATGTCTCTTGCAAAGGAAAAAACAGATGAGTTTTATTCAAAGGGCTTTAACGTAAAATTTGTATATAATGACGCCGATAATGAGGCCTCTTTCAGAGATATGATAACCACAGTTATCGAAAATGAAGGCAGGATAGACGTGCTTATAAATAACTTCGGCACATCCGATCCACAAAAAGACCTTGACCTTGCCCATACAGATACAGACACTTTTATTTCCACCATTTCCAAAAATTTAAGAAGCGTTTTTATAGCCTCTCAGGAAGCCGCAAAACATATGGCAAAAAGTGGTGGCGGAAGCATTATAAATATATCCTCTGTCGGAGGCATTGTTCCTGATATATCCCAGATAGGCTACGGAACAAGCAAGGCGGCAATAAACTATCTCACAAAGCTTATAGCCGTACAGGAGGCTAAAAACAATATACGCTGTAACGCAATACTGCCCGGTATGACTGCAACCGAGGCTGTTAAAAACAAGCTTACGGATAATTTCAAGGATCTTTTTATAAAACACATACCTCTTGGAAGAATGGGCTTGCCTGAGGAAATAGCCAATGCAGCTGTTTTCCTCGCAAGTGATGAATCCGCATACACGACAGGACAGATCCTTACCATATCAGGAGGTTTTGGACTGGCAACACCCGTATATAGCGATCTTGTGGGCAAAGCCGATAAGAGATAACAAAAAGCACCTATTCGTTTGAATAGGTGCTTTTTTATGCGGGCAACAGGACTTGAACCTGCACGTCAAGGACACCAGATTCTAAGTCTGGCGCGTCTGCCAATTCCGCCATGCCCGCTTATAGATAAAAAAATACGCCTTTACTGTCATAAACAACAAAGGCGTTTTTACTGAATCAGGAGGGACTCGAACCCCCGACCCACGGCTTAGAAGGCCGTTGCTCTATCCAGCTGAGCTACTGATCCACAAAGCGGGTGATGAGAATCGAACTCACGTGTTCAGCTTGGAAGGCTGACGTTCTACCATTGAACTACACCCGCAAATCAACAAAAACTATTGTACATCAGTTACCCCTTTGTGTCAAGTATTTGTTGAAATTTTTTCAAATTTTTATTTCTTCATAATTACCCGTGCCTTTGATCATATATACACTGAACTTAATATTCCCGTCTTTGACATCCATTATACCAAAAGTAGGTTCATAGGTACTTCTGGGCAGGGATATGCTTCCCGGGTTAAACATAGCCATATTACCGCTAAATTCAAGACTTGGACGATGAGTATGGCCAAAAAGCACAGCATCGGCCTCCTCCTGTCTGCCAAAATAATCAAGGTACATAAGCCCAAAGCTTACCCTTTGTTTATGTCCGTGTGTCAGCAGTATTTTTTTACCGCCTATAAAAGCTATTTTGCTATGGCTGGCTTCAAAATTAAAATCATTATTGCCCAACACAGAATAATATCGCATATCGGGAAACTGCCTGTGAAGCTTTTCAGCATCATCAAAATGGTCGCCAAGATGGATGAAGCCATCAGCATCCTCTTTGAAATGCTCAAGCACATCAATGGCTTTATCAATATATCTGTGGGTATCACTGATTATAATAAATCTCATATTGATCAACCAACTATCTCTTTAAGTTTTTCCTTCATGAGCATAAGTGCTTTGCCCCTATGGCTTATTTTGTTCTTTTCCTCTATAGGGAGCTCGCCTGTCGTTTTACCATATTCGGGGAGGAAGAATATAGGGTCATAGCCAAAACCGTTTTCGCCTTTTGCCTCATAACCTATTATACCCTCAATAGTTCCTTCCGTCGTTATAACTCTTCCATCAGGGAAAGCCGCCGCAATCGAGCTTATGAAGCGTGCTGTTCTCTTTTCATCAGGCACTCCGTCAAGAAGCTCTATTATCTTTGCATTTTTTATCTCATAGGGTGTATCCTCGCCCATATATCTTGCAGAATACACACCGGGAGCCTTATCAAGGTAATCTATCTCAAGGCCTGAATCATCGGCAAGGCATATTTCTCCGCTTACTTTCATTATCTCTGTTGCCTTTTTAACAGCGTTTTCTTCAAATGTAGTGCCGTCCTCATCAACATCTATATCAATACCCGCATCCTTAAGAGAAAGCACTTCAAAGGGCATATCTGCAAGTATCTGTTTTATCTCCCTTACTTTGCCCGCATTTTTTGTAGCAAATATTATTTTCATAACAATACTCCTTCTGTCTTAAAATTCCATGCCGCCTAATGCATCCTTCTGTATCTCAACAAGGTCTGCACAGCCTTTTTCGCCAAGGGCTGTAAGCATATAAAGCTCATCTCTTGTGAATGTGCCTTCCTCACCTGTTCCCTGAACCTCTACAAACTTTCCGCTTCCGGTCATAACTATATTCATATCCACCTGTGCATGTGAGTCCTCGGCATAACAAAGGTCAAGGATACCCTCGCCCTCAAAAATACCTACACTTACGGCGGCAACATAGTCTTTGATAGGCATATTTTCCATAAGCCCTTCATCAACGAGCTTTTTGCACGCAAGAGCAAGAGCAACAAATCCGCCTGTTATAGATGCTGTTCTTGTGCCTCCGTCCGCCTGTAAAACGTCACAGTCCACTGTTATGCTTCTTTCTCCCATAAGAGTAAAATCCACCGCAGCCCTTAAAGAACGGCCTATGAGGCGCTGTATCTCTGTTGAACGCTGGTTTAATTTAAGCCTGTTTATATCACGGTTATTCCTTGTTTTTGTAGCACGGGGGAGCATATTATATTCTGCTGTTACCCAGCCTTCGCCGCTGCCTCTTTTAAAAGGAGGAACGCTTTCCTCTACGCTGGCGTTACATAAAACCTTTGTTTCGCCAAATTCTATAAGCACGGAACCCTCCGCATATTTTGTATATCCTGTTGTTATCTTAATGGGTCTTAATTCATCAACTTTTCTTCCATCGGGTCTTTTCATAAATGCCTCCTGATAATTCAAATACTGTTTTCAACACATATCATTATACTATCCACACCCTTTAAAGAACAAGCCGTTTTTGTTATTTGTTCCGTAATAATACTTCTTTCAGCTTCTGCCATACTTTCAAAACTGCTGTTCATACCTATCCACATAACCCCCTCATCAAAAAACGAATAACAAATATCAAGGTCATCAGGAGAATATGCACATTTATTATTCAAAAGTACCTTAAGCAATATAAAGCAGTTCCTATCTATACTGTTTCCTGAAAATATGACCTCTTCTTCCGCAAAGATCCCGTCTTTATAGTAAACAAGTCTTCCCCTTTCCTCTCCGTATGCCTTTTCCGTAAACACAAGCAATACAAAAGCAGTTAATAAGAGCATTATGATCCGTTTTACTTTTCCCATATATTACCTCCTTTATATGATTTTAAACCCAAAGGAGGCTCTTCTTAAGCCCTTATCGTAACCATAATTATCCTTAAAATCGTCAAGAAAAAAGGATGCCGGTCATTTTCCGACATCCTTATAAAATTTATCTTCCGTATTCATCGAATATCTCGCAGATAGCTTCATATAACGCCTCTGCTTCAAAGAATCTATAATCTTCATCAGCCATTTTTTCTGCATCCTCTGCATTTGAGAGGAATGCTGCTTCAACAAGCACAGCCGGTACAGTAGTCTGGTTAAGAACTATAAGGTCAGGCCTTTCCTTTATACCTCTGTCAAATGTGTCGAGGGCATCTATAACATAGCTGTGTATTATCTCTGCCGCTTTTTTGCTTGTAAGTCCCTTACCCTTGTCGTTTGAATGAACAGCATAAAGAGTTTCTGTTCCATTGGGAACATCGCTTACAGATGCGTTGTGGTGGATAGAAATAAACAGGTCTGCCGCGCTGTTACCCATAAATGCACGGTAAACATTTTCGGGATATGAATCATCGATCCTTGTGTAATATACCTTTATATCCCTTTCTCTTTCAAGCATATCCTTAAGCATAAGCAGTATATCAAGATTAAGTTCTTTTTCAACCATACCATTTCCGCTTGTTCCGGGGTCTTTTGCACCGTGGCCTGCATCTATAACAACAACAAAGTCATAAACATCTCTGGGGTCAAGAAGCTCTACATAAACATTTTTGCTGTCCTCCCATAAATTGACCTCAAATATCCTTTCCTGGTCGATAGTTACCACAGTTTCACCGCCTACGGTTTCAAGATAAATACCGCTTGCAAACTCACTTCCGATACGCATCCTTCCATATCCGTAAACACCCTCGTAATCATCGGGGAGAATAAGCCTGTATTCCCTATTAAGATAATCGTCTTCGGTTTCTATATCATTTGAGTCTATATCCATAGCACCCTTCGCAAAAACAAGCACATTATCCTTTGTATAAAGAATATTCTCTACAGTAGACTTATAAACAAGAAGCTGTGCTACATTATCTTCCTGTACAAGTTCAACCTCTGTTCCTGCTTCCACCTCAAGTACGATCCTTACAGTTTTTTCATCGTACTGTGATGTTCTGATAGAGGTTATCCATTCAAGACCTGATGCAGAGTATTTGCTTTTAAGCTCAGATATTGCATAGGGTATATCAAGTACTACCCTGTTAGGGCCACTTAAATACTGTATCGATACATCAGGTGCAGAATCGCCCTTGATATTGATGTAGTCTATACCTCTTGAGCTGTCTGTTGTAAGGCTTGTTATACAGTTTTCGGAATATGAAAGAGATATGCTCTTTCTGTCGGCAGAAATGCTTACCTCATAGTCTGCCATGGTATTAAGGTCAAAAACAACTCTTGCTATATATGTAGGGTCAGTCTGGTTCTGTGCCCAGCGGATATTTTTCACATAGGGGCTTGTAGAAACAGCTTTGCTGCTGCCTGCCATATTTATTGTGGCATCATATATGTCTATGGCTATCCTGTCTCCGCCTACTTCAAGCACATCGTATTTTTCAATCCTACTGGAAGCTTTTATTGTAAATATCTGTGCCGCAGCCTCACTTTCAGGTATGCTTACGCTTCTTAAGCTTATAAGCTCACCCTCTGAAACATCGCCTGTATGACCGTTATCTTCACCGCCTACAATTATAGGCTTATCGACCTTCTTTTCAGTTATTTTAACCGTTCTTGTATTGCCGTCCCAGCTGACATCACAGCCAAGGGCCTCGGATACAGCCCTTACGGGTATCATAGTGCTGTTGTTGATTATTTTAGGCGCAACATCCATAACGAATACTTCACCATTTTTTGTACCCATTGAGTTATTGATCTGTATAACAACAAGGTCATCGCCTCTTACGATATATACCTCCTGCGTATCTGCATTCCACGCAACATCTCCTCCCATCGCCTCAAAAACAGCTCTTGCGGGCACAAGCGTACGGCTTTCAAGTATGATCGGGGGCATTGTATATTCCGTTATTTTAACACCCTCAACGGTTATATTGACCTCCTGTGCGGAATAGTTATAGGTCTTTCCGTCATAGGTTATTTTAAGCTCTGTTGTTGCACCATAAGCTATAACAGAAAAAACCGACAAAGTAAATAT
>SVDG01000045.1 GCA_015057875.1 Lachnospiraceae bacterium
ATTTTGTGATATATTTATAAATCCGCCTGCACCGGGCACCTTTACACCAAAACGGCTTACGTTTATGTCGCCTTTTACGTTACATTCCGCAAGGCCCAGAACCGTAAGGTCAAGTCCGCCTCCATCATAGAAGTCGAACATATTTCTCATCGTAAGATGTCCTATGGCGTTCTGGCTTGCACCAAAAGCCTCCCCTCCACACGGTATACCGCCTAAAAGTCCGCTTTCCGTTGTAAGTGTAAGCTGATCTGATAACCCCTCCTCGGAAGCTACTGCCGATACACCCTCAGGTACACCTATACCAAGGTTTACGACCGCATCAGGAACAAGCTCCATTGCACATCTGCGGGCTATTACCTTCCTTACATCAAGCTTAAGCGGTTTTATTGCACCAACCGGTATATTCAGGTGACCGCTCATGCTGGAATCATAGTATCCCGCCTTTGTCTGTCTGTGTTCATTCAGAGGCTCTTTAGCAACAACAACGGCATCAACAAATGTACCCGGTATTTCTATCTTATCTGCTGTAAGTGTTCCTTTGGCGGCAATATCCTTGACCTGAACTATCACCTTGCCGCCATGGGCATGTACGGCCATTGCAATATCCCTTAATTCAAACTTACTTATCTCATGATCGATAGTAATATTTCCATCCTCGTCCCCCGTTGTACCTCTTATAAGAGCTATATCAAATTCGGGCACAGGATAATAAAGCCACTCTTCTCCATCAAAATCCTCCACACGGATAATGTCTTCTGTAGTAACGCTGTTAAGCCTTCCGCCCTCAAGACGCGGGTCACAGAAGGTACCAAGACCAACCTTGCTTAACTCGCCTTTGCGGTTCTGAATAGCCACACGGTAAAGTGCTGTCATCACCCCGAGAGGGAAGTTGTAGGCCTTACATTTGTTTTCCGCTATATATCTGCCAAGACATGGTGCAAGGCCAAAATGTCCGCCTATTACCTTGCCTATCATCCCATCCTGACAAAGATGATCGTGACCCATACCTCCGCTTCCGCCACATCCTGCACTGGCCGCAAAAACAAGGGTCAGGTCTGATGGATGCTGTGTTTTTTGGTATCTTTCCCCAAGGCTTTTAAACAGGGTCTCTGCAGCGGCCGCAAGGATAAATCCCGATGCGGCAATAACATCGCTATCCTTTATAAGACCAACCGCCTCCGCAGCAGTCATAATCTTGCTCATTTTATTCCTCCTTTTTATTTTTTGATCATCCAGATTACCTTTTTCCTTTGTTTTCCATAAATCCTGCAGCTTTTTATTCCGTTGGCTTTACATTATATTTTTCATACCCTCCGCTTATTCCCGAATATAAAAAAAGGACACATACCAAAGCTACTTCCTAATAAGAAAACATAAAGAACTGAAATAGATGATTTTCTGCATATTCAATGCAGTTTCCTGAAGACGTCCTTTGACTTAGGCCGTCAAAGGAAACTAAAGCAGAAGATGCAAAAATCAGCATTTCCAGAGTTTTTGTTTTCTTGTTAGGAGGTAGCTAAGTATGTATCCTTATCCCGAATCATCATTTTCTGTTTATCCCTATTATTCCGCCTACTCCTCCGCTTGCCAATGCACATACTGCCATAGTTACCTTTCCCATTACACCTGAGGCCTCACTTCCAGCCATTATGTTTATCGCTATAAGTATGACAGCATATAAAGCCCCCGTAACAGCACCCCACATAAGCCCCTTGTTCTCCATTGATGACGATGCCTTTACTCCGCCAATAACGCAGCTTATAGCCGTACATATAATTGCAACGACCGGTATATACTGCATTGATAAATCCGTATATGTAAGTAAAAACGCACAGACCACAAATACAGCGCAGGTTATCATATAGCTTAAGCCCAAACCCTTAAAAACCGACATAAAGCCGCCTTGTTTTTTATCCCTATCCTTACCCCGTGCAGTTTTATTCATTTGCCCACCCCACAATAAAATTTATAATATTTTACTTTCACTGTGCCAAAAATATGATATATTTATAGGACAAAAGGAAGTGATAAAATGGAAGAAAGAAAATATACGGATCTACATACACACACAACTTTTTCAGACGGCACATTCACCCCTGAGGAGCTTATCATAAAGGCAAAGGAAATAAAGCTTGCCGCTGTTGCCATAACAGACCACGACACCGTTGACGGAATACCTGATGCCTTAAGTGCAGGCGAAAAACACGGCTTAAGGGTCATCCCCGGAATAGAAATAGCAACCCATTATACAGACAAAAAGGAAACTGAAATACACATTGTAGGCCTTTTTATAGACCACAAAAACGAAAAGCTCAGTTCCCTGCTTAAAGGTATTATAGAAAGCCGTGAAAGTCGAAACCTTATCATGGTAAAAAAGCTTAATGAGCTTGGGTTTAATATCAGCTATGACGAGCTTAAATCAGTTGCAGGAGGAAAAGTGATAAGCCGTGCCCACTATGCAAGGCTTCTTGTTGAAAAAGGCTATGTTCATGATATGCACGATGCCTTTTCAAAATATATAGGTGACGGCAAAAAAGCCTTTGTAAAGCGCTCTCTTTTAAAGCCGGAGGATGCCATAAAAGCCATAACAGATGCAGGCGGAGTTGCAATACTCGCCCACCCTACGCTTTATGATATGAACTTCAGGCAGGTAAAAAAAATGGCCGCAGAATTTATGGAATACGGCTTAAAAGGTATAGAGATAATGTATTCCACCTATACCTATGAGCAGGAACATGAGGTAACACGCATAGCTAACGACCTTGGCCTTTTATATTCCGGCGGAAGCGATTTCCACGGTGCAAATAAAAAAGGCATACACCTTGGCGTTGGAAAAGGAAGCCTGCGTATACCTTACGAGTTTGTTGAAAAAATAGAAGAAGCAAGTAAAAAAGGTCATTAAATGACCTTTTTTATTTTTCTATAAATGTATATGTATTTTCGTCTGAATATTTTTCTGAAAAGGAATAGTTAAGTCCGCAATAGCTCTTTACCTCATCGGGGTCAGTAATATTATTCTGCGCCATAAAGCGAACCATATCTCCCCTTGCCATTTTGCACTTTGTTCCCTTTTCCACTATCTTTCTATCCTTTTCCTCTCCAAAAACACAGGTTATAAAGCGTATACCCTCGGGCAGATATTTTGACACGCATAAGCTGTATTCCTTTGAGGCAAGGTTTATAATGCAGTCCGTTTCCGAAAAAAGCATTTGTGCAATATCCTTTCCCCAATAATCATACAGGTCTTTTTTGCCATCTGCCTTTAATTTGGCCTGCATTTCAAGACGGTATGGTGTAACACCGTCAAAGGGCTTAAGCATACCATAAAAACCGGAAAGTATACGAAGATGCTCCTGGGCATATTCATATTCTTTTTCCGTAAACACCCCGGGAGCCATATACTGATACTGTATACCCTCATAGGAAAGTATCGCAGGCGTAAGCCCCTTTTTAAGCTCCATACGTTTAAGTCTGTCTAAATTGAGCTTTGCTATGGAGTCATTACACTTCCATAGTTTTTTAAGCTCATCATAATCCATATCCTTAAGCACAGATAAAAGCCTTTCCGTACGGGTCATAAAACAAGGAAGCCCCCTTACATCAAGACTATCTGTATCCGTATTCATTTTTTTAGCCGGTGAGATTATTATCCTCATATTATTCACCCTTAAGATAATCAAGTATCTCCTGTGCGTTTGTATCAGGCTTAACTTTAGGCATTACTTTTACAATAACACCGTTTTCGTCTATAACGTATGTTGTGCGAACAACCCCCATACTTACCTTACCGTAAAGCTTCTTTTCCTTCCATACATCATAGCCCTCTATAGCTTTAAGCCCAGGGTCTGAAAGAAGTATAAAGGGAAGCTCATACTTCTCAGCAAATTTAACGTGACTTGCAACAGAATCCTTGCTTACGCCTATTACAACAGCATTTATGCTTTTAAATTCATCATAGCTTTTTGCAAAGGCACAAGCCTGCTTTGTACAGCCCGGTGTATTATCCTTAGGGTAAAAATAAAGTATTACCTTTTTGCCCGCAAAATCGCTTAAGCTTATCTCATTTCCGTCTTTATCCATCAATGTAAAATCCGGTGCTTTCATTCCTGCTTCAAGCATTTTTATTCCTCCTCTTTTCCTGCCTCATAGGCCTCTCTTATCTCAGCCCACAGCTGATCCTTGCTCTTATCCGAAAGTCTTCTTCCTTTATGCCTGTTCATTCCATCATCTATAAGGCATACGGATTTATAAACACAATAACTGCAGGGTGCTTTTTTCCCGTTTGTATAAGGGCTTACAGAAATGTTACCCTCCAGGATATTCTTTCCTATCTGTGCCGTGTTCCTTTCAGCAAGGGCAACTACCGCCCTGTAATCATCCTCATCAGCAACAGATGAATGCTTATCAGGCGATCCGTCCTTCCCTAATGTAAGAGGAATGATCGAAGATCTTTCAAAATTCATTTCATCAAGGGCTTTATAGATCTGCTCGTTTTTAAGCACAAGGCCTGTCATTTTAAACTCGCCGTAAAGGAGTTTATCTATATCTGCATCTGTAAGCTCTTTGTCACCCTTTATAACCGGATCCATTACCCTGTAATAGAACATTCCTCCAGGGCTTACCTTTTCACCCTTTTTCTCAAGATATTTAAGGACGCTGTCCATATATAAAACAAGCTGAAGCTGAAGACCGTAATATACTTCTCTGAGGCTGAAAGCTTTGCTTCCTGATTTATAGTCTATTACCTTAACGTATTTTATTCCGTCTATGTCTACATAGTCTACCCTGTCTATTTTTCCGTTAAGCAGAAGCTTTCCTCTTCCTTCTATCTCTATCACAACAGGGGGAAGATCCTCGCCTGCACCAAAGCCTACCTCGTAGCCAGCAGGATAAAAGCTTCCTGCTTTGATGTGTCTTATAAATGACCACACTGCTCTTTTAGCTATCCTTTCAAGCCTTACCACAACATATTCAAGGGCCTTCGTGCTTGAAAAAAGCGAATCCTTTGCATCGGCGGATATTTTCTTTACTATCCCCTCAATTATCGTATAGCATTCTTTCTCTTCAAGAGTCCTCCAGTCAAGTCCGTTTTCTATAATATGCTTTGAAAACAGCTCTATTATCTCATGAAGCATTGAGCCCATATCAGGGTTTTCTATTTTATAAAGTTTTCTATCCGAAGCCTTTATGTTGTACTGAAGGAAATATGAAAACGGACAGGAGGCATATCTTTCAAGTCTTGATATGCTTGAGTAAATACTTCCGCCATACACCTTGTCTACAATATCCAGATCAAGCTTTGGCAATTTGTTTATAGATTTGTTTAGTTTTGCAATGTGATCGGTAACTATCTCACCGATCTCTTCACATAAAGCATCGGAAACTGCCCTCGCAAAGCGTTCTTCGCCTGCACCTGTCTTTTCACCGATAAGTTTTTTGGCTGTGTTGATATTGGCTATACCATAGGCCTCATCATAATCATCTGCCGTTTTTATATCAAGACCGGGGAATATATCCGTAATTTTAGTTATTATAACAGAAGGCTTAAGCTCTGCCCCCTCTATAGTACCTGTGCTGTAGCTTAAATAAAGCCCCTCTGCGGGCTTTGTAAGGGCTCCGTAAATAAGAAACTCTTCTTCAAAGGACTTTCTCTTGCCCCAGCTTGCAAGCTCTGTACCAAGCTTATAAAGAAGCTCTCTTTCATCATCATCCACAAGCCTGTTTGTGACATTTCCCGAAGGGATAAGTGAATCGTTAACACCCAGCACAAAAAGCCTTTTTATTTCGGGCAAACGGCTTCTTTTTATATCACCCACAATAACATTATCAACTCCGTGAGGCAGTATTCCCATATCAGCATCTGTTATGCCCGCCTCAAAAAGTGCTGCAAACTCCCTTATGGTCATCTCATAAGCGCCAAGGATATTTACGGCATCTGTTATGACCTCCATAACAGCATCCCAGCACTGCTCATTTTCATAGGCTCTGTCTATTCTGCCTTCCTCTTTATAACGATCAGTTTCTTCCGCCATTTTTTCCGCGGCATTTATAGCCTTTAAAAACTTCATTATATGGGTGCATATATCCTTAACGGTAGTTTTTTTATTGTTACCGCATTTGTTATATAATTCTTCAAAGGGAGCTGTTATTTCGTCCTTAAGCTTATTTATATGGTAAAGCTCTTCATCGTCATATATTTTTTTACCATAGCTCCACGTAGTCTGCCTCCATTTATAACCCTTTATACCATAAGCAAGGCAGTAGTTTTCAATTATATCAATATCATCTGCCGATACACCTGAAAATCCTGTTTTAAGGTAAGCAAACATATTTTCATAGCTGAAATCATAGGCAATAACATCAATAACATTCCTTATTGCCTCGGATAAGGGGTGAAGTGCCACCTTATGCTTTTTATCCATAAAAACAGGTATGCCGTATTCTTCAAAAACACTTCTTACTGCTGTCTGATATCTCTCGGGACTTGAAACAAGCACAGCAATATCTCGGTATCTGTACTTACCGCCCCTTACAATGGAAACGATAGTCCTTGCCGTCTGCTTAGCCTCCTCGTAGATATCAGCTGCACTATATATATTTATACCGTTATGGTCATTGCCTGCCGGTTCTTCTCCCGCAAACCTGCCTTCAAGCACCAAAAGGCCATCTCTTTTATATCTTGAAGCCTTTTCAGAAACCTGTGCATTAAACCTAACGCCATTTTGTCTGCATATTTCTTTAATCTTATTTGCCGTGTTCCATGTTTCATAAAAAAGCGAGCTTACATCAAGTTTTTTTGACATATATGACGCTTTATCTATGGTAAGCGTTACGGTCACTGTATCAGCGCTTACAAGCAGTTTTTCTATTATACGATATTCCTGCGGAGTAAAGCCGTAGAAGCCGTCTATCCATATTTCAGCACCTTTTATAAGGTCGCTTTTTTCAAGCTTATCCGAAAGTATATCAAGAGTCCTTTCGTCTGCAAGATAGCCACTATCTAAAAACTCCTTGTAATCTTTATAAATAAGGCTTAGATCTGCAAGCTTGCCCTTAAGGAAAACATCGGGGTTATCCTCTTTTATAAGTTCCTCAGGAGTTACTCCATAGCTGAAAAGTTCTTTTATCATTTCACTAAGCTGACGCATAAAGCCCGTTTTATCCGCAAGGCTTTTGAAAAACGAAAGGTCTCCTTCCCTTTCAGCCATTATCCTTCTTAAAACCATTATCTTTGCGGTATCGTTAAGATATCTTCCGCCAGCCCCGCCTTCCTTGGAAAACACGTTATAGGCAAGTCTTTTAAAGCTTAAAACACTTGCTTTAAGCATTGCACTGCCATCGGTATGGGAAAGTATATCCTTTTCCGCCTGCAGCGTAAACTGTTCAGGAACGATATAGATAATGTTTTTATCATTACCCTTCTGCTTTTCCGCAATCTCCATAAGGCATTTATATGTTTTTCCTGTTCCTGCTCGGCCTAAAATAAACCTTAAACCCATTATATCACCAACCAAACAAATAAGAATATTTAACGCCCATACATAATACAATTATAAAAAAACGATGGGAGTTATTTTATGTCTCACTCAAGATTTATAGTTATAAAGCTTAAAGATATAATTAAAACAACCGTATTTATACTGGCCGCCCTGATCCTTTTAACTACACTGATAATATTTTTAAATAAAGCTGTCTTTTCCGAAGCCCGATATACCCCCGGTACATACACCTCCGTTATGTCCTTCGGTGAGGAAGAGGTCACCGTAAACGTAACGGTAAACAAAAACCGCATAAAAGACATAACCGTAAGCAAGCCTTCTGAAACTGTTACTGTTTTTTATCCCCTCTTATCACCTTCGGCAGAGGATGTATGCAGCAAGGTAATGGAAGCACAATCCACAGATGTGGAGGTATCCTTAACAAACCCTGTTACAGAAAGTCTTGTTCTTGATGCCATAAGGGAATGTATATCCCTTGCGGAAAAATAATATAGTTTAAATCAAGCCGTATCGTTTAGCTACACATAAGGTAGCTTTAAGATACGGCTTATTTTCATTTCTGTTCCTTATATTCTATGCCAAAATGGTCATAGCCAAGCTTTGTTACGACCCTTCCTCTTGGTGTACGCTGGATATATCCAAGCTGTATAAGATAAGGCTCATAAACATCTTCTATGGTTTCGCTTTCCTCGCCTATAGCAACAGCTATAGTATCAACACCCACAGGTCTGCCGCCGAATTTTTCTATCATCGTCAGTATCATTTTCCTGTCTATGGGGTCAAGGCCCATTTTGTCCACTTCAAGCATATCAAGGGCGTGCCTTGCTACCTCAAGTGTTATAACTCCATCATACTGCACCTGTGCAAAATCTCGCACTCTTTTAAGAAGCCTGTTTGCAAGACGGGGCGTTCCTCTTGATCGGCGTGCGATCTCCCCTGCACCGTCCTCCTCTATCTCTATATCAAGCACCTTTGCAGAACGCTTGATTATACGCTTAAGCTCGTTTTCATTATAAAGCTCAAGACGGTGGATAACGCCGAATCTGTCCCTAAGCGGTGCCGTAAGAAGACCGATCCTCGTTGTTGCACCTATAAGGGTAAATTTAGGCAGCTCAAGCCTTACACTTCTTGCCCCGGGACCTTTACCTATAACTATATCTATGGCAAAATCCTCCATAGCGGGATAAAGTATCTCTTCTATCATACGGTTAAGCCTGTGTATCTCGTCAATAAAAAGCACATCGCCCTCACCGAGATTATTAAGTATCGCTGCCATATCGCCGGGACGCTCAATAGCCGGGCCTGATGTTATTTTTATATTAACGCCCATCTCTTTGGCAATGATATTTGAAAGAGTTGTTTTGCCAAGGCCTGGAGGGCCATATAAAAGCACATGGTCAAGGGCTTCGTTACGGCTTTTGGCAGCCTCTATAAACACGCGCATATTCTTCTTTACCGTTTCCTGTCCTATGTAGCTTTCAAGGCTGTCAGGGCGAAGGTTAAGCTCTGTTTCGTTATCTTCAGTTCTCAAGCTTGTTGTCACTATTCTGTCCTGCAAAGTTTCTCACCTGCTTTTTCAAATCATCTTTTTAAGGGCCTTTTTAAGCAGCTCCTCTGCCTCCATACCCTTTTCATAAACTGCAGAAACCGCTTTCACAGCCTCTGCCCTCATGTATCCAAGGCTCATAAGAGCTTCTATCGTTTCATATTTGGGATCATCGCTTACACTTGCGGATATAATATCCTCCGTGTAATCCTCGCCTCCCGCAAATATATCCTCTGTCTTAAACTTATCCTTAAGCTCAAGTATTATCCTCTGGGCAGTTTTTTTGCCAACACCGGGGGCTTTGCTTACGGCATTTACATCGCCCGTAACGACCGCCATAATAATATCCTTGGGAGAAAGAGCACTGACTATAGCAAGGGCACCTTTAGGCCCTACGCCGCCAACTGTTAAAAGCTTGTTAAAAATATCAAGCTCCTCGTTGCTGTTAAAACCAAAAAGGCTTATACCATCCTCTTTAACGCTCATAAAGGTATATACCTTTACCTCCTTACCAGTCTGCGGCAGCCTTCCAAGAACAGACGATGATACAAAAATTTTATATCCTATGCCGCCTGCCTCAACGATTATATAATTTTCGGATACATAGTCAAGTATGCCTCTAATAAAAGAAATCATTTTTATTACCTTCCGATTCTGATCATCATTAAAAATATTATACTTTAAATACAAAAAAACCTCAACACAAATTGACTTTTTAACCACTATATACCTGAATATAAAGCATACCTTCGCAAATAATATGACTGTAACAAAAAATGTTACCGATAAATCTTTCAGGAGGTAATTATTATGTCATCAAGCAACAAATCAGGTTCAAACAGAGTAAACGTGCCTGAAGCAAGAGAAGCATTAAACAGATTCAAATATGAAGTAGCCAACGAAATCGGCGTGCCTTTAAAACAGGGCTATAACGGAGACCTTACATCAGCAGAAAACGGCTATGTAGGCGGCTATATGGTCAAAAAAATGATCGAGGCACAGGAAAAAGAAATGGCCGGCAGAACAGGCGGCAGATAAGTAAAAAAAGAAAAGGCAGAGCTGATCGCTCTGCCTTTTTATTCAATTATCAGAATATCTGATAGATATAAACTAAAGGAGCATATTTAACAAGGGGGCCGCCGGCAAGCTCAATAAGCTCATCATAGTCTGCAAGGTTGTAGCTTTCAGCATAAGGAGCTGCAAGTTTACCCGCATTGATAAGGGCAATAAGCTCTGCTCTTCTGGGGTCGTCTTTATTAAGGTCAACGCCTGTGATCCTCCAGTTGTTATCCACCTCGGGAGCAACGGGTGAGTTTTCCTCGAAGTATTTAACGATCATTGTTCTGATAGCCTCAGCTGACTCCCACTCTCTTGTTCCGCTTACAAGTTTCTGAGCCTTAAGACCTGATGAATAGCGGTAGTTATTAACTGCTAATGTAAGTGTCTGGTCATCCTGAAGAGGAGCGCCTTTAAACATTACATTAACTATACGCTGTCCTTTGGGCTGGCTTAAGTCGATCTCATAGTCAACACCTGCGAACATATCGTAAAGGTAGCCGGGGTATTCAGGGTCAAATGAAATATTGATATCTCCCTCTTCCCACTGATTGTAGCAGTTAGCTGCCCATTCCATATAAGCTTTAAGCTCTGCACCTGTTACAGTTACTCTGTAAAGAGTATTATCGAATTTATAAATATCGAAGATATTGCCATAATTGATAGCACCTTCAGGAAGGTCACTTGTATCTTTGAAAAGAGCTGCTGCAGAAACGTCTGCGCCTGAAGCCTCAAGCTGTATTTTGTTGATAAGATCCATAACAGCTGTATCCTGAAGTTTGCCTTCGGGAAGAGTAGCTATCTCATCAAAGGGCTGGAATTTAGCTGTTGTTGTACCAAGAGCTGAACCGCCGCCTTCTCCATCTTCACCGCCTGCACCTGTTACGAAAGCGATCGTTTTATCCTGCGCTTCTTTAACTATAGCCATATCACGGATATCTGCGCTGGGCTCATAGTCAACCATATCAACTGATGATGAAACTATGTTGTTATCCTTGTCAAGAACAAAGTCATAACGAACTATCTCACGACCGCCGTTTCTTGCACCGCCAACAATAGTGTTACCAGCCTTTTCGTTAACTGTAATGTGCATATGTCCAACATAGAGAGCATCTATTTCGGGGTTAGTTTCAATAATCTTGTTACCTGAGTCTGCTCCGCCTTCTTCATCGAATTCAGCAAACATACCCATATGTGCATCTACCATGATGATGTCAGCTTTGTCGCCGATCTCAGCAATAGCTTCTTTAACTGCTTTGTCAGCTGCGCCGTATGTAAGCTCATCGATACCTGCTTTGCCACCGTCCCAGATGGGTACATTGGGAGTTGTAACACCGATAACAGCTACTTTAACGCCTGCGCGGTCAATAATTGTGTAGCCTGAGCCTGTTACAGGTGTGCCATCAGCATTTTTAACATTGGCTGAAAGCATAGGGAAATCTGCCTGTGCAAGAACAGCCTTCATTGTAGGGATACCCCAGTTAAACTCATGGTTACCAAGTGTCATAGCATCGTAACCCATATAGTTCATAGCCGCAATAACAGGATGCTCCAATTCAGGGTTGGGTGTGTAAAGGTCATCTGTCATGATCGTACCCTGGATAGTGTCACCGCCGTCAATAAGGATAGTATTGGGGTTTTCTGCCCTTACCTGCTGAACGTAGTTATAAACTCTGGCCATACCGTTGTTTGTTGTTTCAGCATTGTCCTCATAGCTGTATCCCCAGATATTTCCGTGGAGATCGCTTGTGGCAATGATTGTGATAGTTTTTTCACCCTCTGTAGCAAATGCTGTTGCAGGCACCATCGCTAAAACCATAACGATAGCTAAAAGAAGTGAAAAAAGCTTGCTTCTGTGTTTCATAATTGCATTACCTCCTTTTATATAGTAATTAAATTTTACCATTTATATATACAACTATCAACAAATATCAGCATAAACCCATTAAAAAAGAAGGTATATAAACGCCCTCATAATTTGTGAAATATTAACAATAAAAAAAGGGGACCCGTTAAACGGATCCCCGATTTAGAAGAATTAAAAATTCATTTGGCTGTTTTCACATATAAGGGACATTTAGCGCACAATGCCCTTTTTTCCATATGTAAAATTTAATCTTTAGTTTATCAGATTCTAATTATACTAATACGTATAAGAAGATCTCGATCATGATGATGCCGTAGAAGCAGATGATAGCACAGTAACCCATGATATCTCTGATGCCTAAGTTAGCAATTGCTAATAAAGGTAATGCCCAGAAAGGCTGTACAAGGTTAGTTGTAGCATCGCCCCACATAGCAGCGTTCATAGTCTTGATAAGGAGACCGATGTCTTCGGGATCTGTGATTCCACCAAGTTCCTGAACTACAGGGATGTAGATAGGAGCCTCAACTGAGAATTTACCACCGCCTGAAGGGATGATCATG
>SVDG01000046.1 GCA_015057875.1 Lachnospiraceae bacterium
AAGTTGCTATCTGGTTCATGGTTATACCATAGCCTTCAAGCCTTTCTTTATTGACAACTACCTGAATTTCTCTTTGCTCATTGCCCATCATCCCTACAGATGCAACACCCTCTATCCTTTCAATACGGTTAACGACCTTACTGTCAAGGAATTCTGTAAGCTCGTGGCTTTCCATATCTGAGGATACACCTACAACAATGGATGAGAGTGAATTCATATCTATTTTAAGGACCATAGGCTCACTTGCGCCGCTTGGAAGATAGCCCTTTATAAGGTCTATTTTCTCTCTCATATCAAGGGATGCCATATCTATATCTGTTCCGTTTTCAAACTGAACTATAACTATGGAGGATCCTGCTGAAGAAACAGATGAAATAGAGTCAACATTACTTACAGTACCAAGAACTTCTTCAATTGGCTTTGTAAGCATTGTCTCTATCTCTTCCGGACCTGCACCTGTATAAGATGTACTTACAACAGCAACAGGAATATCCATAGAAGGCATAAGATCCATCTTAAGTCCCGTAAGGGCAACTATACCACAAAGGCATACTATAAGCAGCACCATAACCGTAGTTACAGGGCGTTTGATGGTAAGTTTAGATAACATCTTTATTCCTCCCCGTTAACTACGTTAAGAAGGCTTCCTTCTTCAACATAGTTATGTCCTTTAACAATTAAAGACATTCCTTCTTTAAGTCCTTCTGTAACAGCAACCTCTTCACCGTTATCTACAGAAGTTTCTATAACGCATTTTACTGCAACACCGTTTTCATTTATATAAACATAGCTTTCATTTTTTTCGTTAAAGATAACTTCTTTGGGAACAACAAAAACGTCCTTAGCTTTTTCACTTAAGAAAAATACCTCTGCAAACATACCTGATTTTATAAGTCCGCTTTCGTTGGGCACTTCAATTTGAACATCATAAGTTCCGCTGTAGTTTGCTGCAGGGCTTACAGTTTTTATCACTCCTTCAAAAGTTTCGTCAGAAACAGAGCTTATTCTAAGAGAAACAGGATCACCCTTTGCTATTTTGTTAATGAGTGCATCTGTAACACTTACATTAACTGTCATATTAGCCATATTCATAACTGTAAAAGGATATCCGTTTGATGTATTCATTATCTCGCCGGCTTTAACATTGCAGGCTGTAACAACACCGTCAATAGGACTTTCAACTACAGATTCATCGATCGTATCGTTTAATGTTGCAACCTGTGCAGCTGAAGCCTCTCTTTGTGCTTTTGCTGAATCAACCTGTATTTTTGCCTGTTCATAGCTTAATTCTATCTGGTCAAATGTTGATTTTGAAATAGCACCGGCCTCATAAAGTATTTTATTGTTCTCATAAGCAGTTGTTGCATTTTTTAGGCCTAATTCAGCCGCAGAAACACCTGCATCGGCAGCCTTTAAAGCCGCGTTTGCACTGCTTAAATTATTTATATAGCTGTCATTATCAACAACAAAAAGTATATCACCTGCTTTGACCTCATCGCCTACTTCAAAGTTTACTGCGTCGACTTTGCCGCTCACCATAGGCACAAGGTTCGCTACCTCACTTGCATTGAGCTTACCGGAAAAAACAAACTCTGTTCTTACCTCTCCTTTTGTAAGTTTTATAACCTCAACAGGTGTCTTTTTAGGTTCCTGGATTTTCTCTCCACTATCCGTGGAGCAAGCACTCATAAGCAGCATTACACCCGCTATTAACATACACCCTAATCTTTTGTGTTTCATCTATATCCCCCATATCAAATAAATTATTAACAATATTTATTACATAAATTTTATTGTATACCATAAAATACGTAAACTCAATATAAAAGTCTAAAAAAATAAAAGAACCTATTAAGGTCCTTTTACTTTTTTTGCAACAATATTAATGTATTTTTCTTTTAGAAATCTTATTACAGGTTTCGTGAACTTCCTTAAAACATAAGCACATATAAGCGACAATGCAAGAGATAAAAATGTCATAACCGGCATAGGAAGATCTAAAAAATTATAAAGCACCTTATCTGTTATATAAGAAAACAGATAAGCCTCCAGAGAACAGAGTGAAATGATACTAATTATCCTTGCCAGTTTTCCATCTTTAAAATCAATATTGTAAAAAAGAATAAAAATAAGCGCTGCTGTAATTGCGTTATAAATACAGCCAAAACCATTGGCAAACCACCACGCATACTGTCCGCTGAAATGCGACAATACAAAACAAACAGCCGTCATTAAACAGATCCAGAAAATCAAAATTATAGAATTGATCCATTTTTTCACTTCAGGCTTAATATCCGCCATGACCATTCCTAAAAAATAATATCCTACCGGATACATAGCCTCCCAGTAATCGGGAAATATTGAAAGCCTGAAGGTAGAAAGACCCAAAGATGAAAAAGCCGCCGGAAGCATTGTTATACCAACGATCACTGCTGTTGCAGTTATCCTGTTTTTAGGGCTTCCAAGCATTTTATAGAACATATTTAAAAACGGTATCATTATAAAAAGACCTATGTACATCTCTATATACCATGCATAACCGTTAGCGGAAAAATCAAAAATATGTAGTAAAGCCTTAAAAATACTTGTTGTTTCTCCCGCTGCCATTTTAAGTATCTCACACATGACAGCAATAATATAAAAAGGCACAAGGACACCTATAACAGATGAAAAATATTCCTTATTAAGAACTTTGTCCTTATTAAGATAACCCGTAAGGATTATAAACAAAGGAACACAGGCAAGTGCTGTTGTTCTTAAAAGAAGTGTAGGTATCCAGAAAACTGTGCCAAATGTATTTCCGACAAGGTCTGACATTGTGATGCCGTGTATAGCTACAACGAGCACAAGTGCAAGGCTTCTTATAATATCTAATCCGAGAATACGTTTTTCCATAAAAATTGCTCCTTTAAAAAATCAGTTGTATTATACAAAATTTGTATAAACGTGTCAAACTGCGTAGTTCCGTTATTTTTAAAATAAGGTGAATAGTTTGTTAAATTTTATAAATACTAAAGATACAAAACTATTCTGGAGGTTTAAAAATGAATTTGAAACATTTAATCGATACGCAGGATTTCAACAGAAAAGAAATAACAGAAATTATTGACCTTAGCCTTGCAATCAAAAAAAGCATCAAAATGGGCTACTATCCCCAGCTTCTTAAAAACAAAAACCTTGGTATGATATTCCAGCAGTCTTCAACAAGAACAAGAGTATCTTTTGAAACTGCTATGGAACAGCTCGGCGGACACGCACAGTACCTTGCCCCTGGCCAGATACAGCTTGGCGGACACGAAACAATGGAAGATACAGCAAGAGTATTATCAAGGCTTGTTGATATCATCATGGCAAGGGTAGATGAACATAAAACAGTTGCTAATCTTGCAAGATGTTCAACTATTCCTGTAATTAACGGTATGAGTGACTACAACCACCCCACTCAGGAGATCGGAGATGCAATAACTATGACAGAACATCTCCCCGCAGGCAAAACAATTGACCAGTGTAAGATCGTTTTCGTAGGCGATGCAACACAGGTTTGTGCTTCAACTATGATGATGGCAACAAAACTTGGTATGGAGTTTGTTCAGTTTGGCCCAATCGGCAATCAGTTAAACGATAAAATGCTTGATATCGGAAAAGCTAACTGTATGCTATCCGGCGGAAAATGTTCCGTAACAGATAATGAAGACGAAGCATTAAGAGATGCTGATTTCATTTATACAGACGTATGGTATGGTCTTTACAACAAAGAATTATCAAAAGAAGAAAGACATGCTATTTTTATGCCTAAATACCAGGTCACAGACAAAATGGTCAAAAAAGCTGCTCCCCATGTTAAATTCCTTCATTGTTTACCCGCTACAAGAGGCGAAGAAGTTTTAGATGAGGTTTTAGATGCAAAATATTCTATCGCCTTTGATCAGGCCGAAAACCGACTTACAGCAATGCGAGGGATACTTGTATATCTTCTTAAAGATAAGATCTCTGCCAACTGCAAAGAAAATGCGGCAAGGTCATACATTGAACATGAGCTTTTTAAAATTTTTTAAAAGCAGGTGATTGCATTGAGTGAAAATGTTAAAAAGTTCAGGCTTTTTGATGCTGTGCTTGCGGCTGTATGTATAGTTCTTGTTGTAGAGTCCTCAGCACCCGCCGCAGCAATAGGTAACTCTCAGTTTTTCTGGTGGATATTTCTACTTGTAGGCTTCTTTTTACCTTACGGGCTTATTTCCGCAGAACTTGGAACGACCTATGAAGACGAAGGAGGTATATATGACTGGGTAAAACGTGCCTTCGGTAACCGTTGGGGAAGCCGTGTTGCCTGGTATTACTATATAAACTTTCCTCTATGGATGGGCTCTCTTGCAGTATTGTTTTTTGATATAGTAAGCCAGATAACAGGCTGGGAGCCTAATGTATGGATAGCAGTGTTGATAGAGCTTGCATTTATATGGGGTGTTGTTTTTATAAGTAATTTCTCCATAGCCGAAAACAAATGGCTTCTTAATATAGCTGCTTTCCTTAAGGCTTTTATTATGCTTTCCATAGGTGCTTTAGGTATTTATAGAGCCCTAACCGTAGGTCCTGCCAATGAATTTACTCTCGCTTCTCTTATTCCTTCATTTGATGCTGACGGATTATCATATATATCCGTTATCGTGTTCAACTTCCTTGGCTTTGAGGTAGTAACAACCTTTGCATCACAGATGAGCGACCCCTCAAGGGAGATACCAAAGGCAATTATCCTCGGCGGAATAATAATAGCTCTTTTCTACCTATTATCAGCCTTTGGCATAAGCGTTGCTATACCTACAGAAGAGCTTACTATTTCAAGCGGAATAATTGAAAGCGTGATGCTTCTTACAGGACGAACAAGTGGAATAATAATAACATTATTTGGGCTTATGTTCCTATATACACTCATCGCCAACCTCACATCCTGGTCTTTCGGTGTAAACTATGTTGCAAAATACGCCGCAGAACAGAACGCGTTACCTAAAGTACTGGCTATAGAGGATAAAAAAGGTATGCCGATAGGTGCAAATATAGCAAATGGCGTTATCGCCTCTTTGATAGTTGTAGCTGCACCTTTTATACCAAGTCAGGATATATTCTGGAGCTTTTTTGCCCTTAATATGGTAACGCTTCTTATGTCCTATATCCTTATGTTCCCTGCCTTTCTTAAGCTGAGGAATAGCGATCCTGATGCTGTAAGGCCTTTTAAAATAAATGGAAGCAGTTTAAAGCTTATGATAATGAGTTATGTACCGATGATACTTCTTGTAATTTCAGTAATTTTCAGCATTATCCCATTAAGTCGGGATCCTGCAGAGCTCGGAGAAAAGATACCTCTTCTTATCGGTACAGTAGCAGCTATAGTTGTAGGTGAAATCATAGCCGCAGGTGCAGTAAAAAATGATAAAGCGAAAGGAAACTGAATATGAAAAGATTAGATTCTACCCCTAAGGCAGACGGATTCCGTATGCCCGGTGAATTTGAGCCCCACAAAGGCACATATATTATCTGGCCTGAAAGACCCGATAACTGGCGTTACGGTGCAAAGCCTGCACAGGCAACATTTATTAAGGTTGCAGAGGCAATTTCAAAATTTGAGCCCGTTACCGTCTGTGTATCAGACGAGCAGTATGCAAATGCAAGACAGCTTCTGCCCGATAATATAAAAGTAGTTGAAATGTCTAACAACGATTCATGGGTAAGGGACTGCGGGCCCACATTTGTAACAAATGGCAAGGAAATACGCGGTGTTGACTGGGAGTTTAATGCATGGGGCGGTCTTGTTGACGGGCTTTACTTTCCCTGGGATAAGGACGACCGTGTAGCACAAAAAATATGTGAACTTGAAAATGCCAACAGATACCGTACAGAAGGATTTATCCTTGAGGGCGGATCAATACACGTTGACGGCGAAGGAACCCTTGTTACCACAGAAGAATGCCTCTTAAGTGAAGGAAGAAACAGCCATCTTACAAAAGAAGAAATTGAAGAGCATTTAAAAAAATATCTTAACCTTGAAAAAATAATATGGCTTAAAAGAGGTATTTATCTTGATGAAACAAATGGACATGTTGATAATATCTTCTCTTTTGTAAAACCCGGTGAAGCCATACTTGCCTGGACAGAAGATAAAAACGATCCTCAGTATGAGATATGTAAAGAATGTCTTGATATACTTGAAAACGAAACAGATGCAAGAGGAAGAAAAATAAAGGTTCACAAACTTTTATTGCCCAAACCAATTCTCATAGCAAAGGAAGAAAGTGAAGGTGTTGATGCTGTAGACGGCACCCTTCCCAGAAATGAAGGCGACAGGCTTGCAGCTTCATACGCAAACTTCTATATAGTTAACGGTGGTGTACTTGTACCATTATTTAATGACCCTAATGATAAAAAAGCCATAGAAACTTTACAGAACGCCTTCCCTGACAGAGAGATCATCGGCATCTATGCCCGCGAAATACTCTTAGGTGGCGGAAATATTCACTGCATCACACAGCAGGTTCCGAAAGGAGCAGATTAAATGGCCTCAAGGATAGTTATAGCTTTAGGCGGCAATGCTCTGGGAAACACACCTGATGAGCAGCAGATGAAAATTGATGCCGTTGCAGAATCCCTTGTGGGCCTTATAGCACAAGGATATGAAATCATAATAAGCCACGGTAACGGCCCGCAGGTAGGCACAATAAATCTTGCCTTCTCCGAAGGAAGTGAACGTAACGATAAAATACCATTTATGCCAATGCCTGAATGTACAGCTATGAGCCAGGGATATATAGGCTATCATTTACAAAAAGGTATTTTAAAGGAATTAAGACGCCGTGGTATGCCTTGGCACGTTTCTACTATGATAACCCAGATAGAAGTCGATCCTGAGGATAATGCCTTTAAAAACCCCACAAAACCTATCGGTGCTTATTATACAAAGGAACAGGCTGAAACTATAATGGCGCAATATCCCCAAAAGGTATTTAAAGAAGATGCCGGACGAGGCTACAGACAAATGGTTGCATCTCCTAAACCTGTAGATATTGTTGAAAAGGACTCTATCCTAAACCTACTTGATAATGAATTCATCGTTATAGCCTGTGGCGGCGGAGGTATACCCGTAATTAGAAAAGGTGATGGTATCTACGAAGGAGTAGATGCTGTTATAGATAAGGATTTTGCAAGCTCAAAGCTTGCAGAAATGATAGATGCAGAGTACTTCTTTATCCTTACAGCTGTTGACAGAGTATCTATAAATTGGGGTAAGCCTGACCAGAAAGATATTGAAAAAATGACAGTTACAGAAGCTGAAAAATATTGCGAAGAAGGTCATTTTGCCCCCGGCAGTATGCTTCCCAAGGTAATGGCTGCCATAAACTTTGCAAAAAGCAAGCAAGGTAGAAAGGCAGTTATCGCCTCACTTGAAAAAGCACCACTTGCCATACAGGGATTAAGTGGTACAGAGATAAGTTTATAAACACAAAAAAGCCTCGGAATTTCCGAGGCTTTTGTAAGCTAATGACGGGATTCGAACCCGAGACCTCCGCACTACCAATGCGGTGCTCTACCGGCTGAGCTACATTAGCATAAGGGCATATCTTGCCCATTGGCTTACGCCTAATATTATCACGGCGCTATATCACCGTCAATATTTTTTATCTAAAAATTTTTCGATTTTTTTCTTCACTCTTTGCAGGGCATTATCTATTGATTTTTCAGGTTTACCTAGTATTTCACCTATTTCTGCATAGGTTTTGCCCGTAAGGTATAATGATAGTACCTTAAGCTCAAGAGCACTTAAAATTTTAGAAAGATTACTCTCTATATGGTTTAAATTTTCCCTGCTTATGATCATAGACTCGGGATTTGCGTTTTCGCATTCCCTGAGCATATCCATATATGTATGCACAGTTTCATCATCAAAAAGCTGTTTGTTGAGAGAAACATATGAATTAAGGGGCATATGCTTCTGTCTTGTTGCAGTCTTTACAGCAGTTATCATCTGTCTGTTTATACAAAGGTCAGCAAAGCCTCTGAAAGATGCGTGTCGCTCAGGCTGATAATCTCTGACAGCCTTATAAAGTCCTATCATACCCTCCTGGATAATATCCTCTCTGTCAGCACCTATAAGAAAATATGCACGGGCCTTTGATTTTACAACAGATTTATATTTATTTAAAATATACTCCTGTGCGGCTTCATTTCCTTCATTGACAAGACCGATAAGTATCTCGTCACTCATATTATTAAGGTTACTTATTGTGTTTGCGTTCTGGCTCTCTTCCAAGTCCTCACCTCTTATTCAAACGCATTTCTTCGATCCATCTGCGTGTTTTTTCATCTACATAGTCTGCCAGCATATTGTTTTTAGGCGGACGGTTTTCTATATAGTCCTTGCGTATAGTTTTTTCTGCGGTGTTGATCTCCTCATAAAGCTCCCTTGCAGATACTCTTACAGCACCTTTACCCATTGTAATTATCTGCTCAAGACCATCACTTGTTGCAACCCTTACCCTATAGTCTTTGGGAAGGTAGTTAAGGCTTCTTTCGATATAGTTATCGGCAGAAAAAGCCTCTTTCGTATACACAACATAAATGTTATTATATTTTGTTTCCGTACCCTGATTGCCTTTTACAAGATGTCCATCAAAAACAACTATTACCTCTATACCTTTGAACCCCTGATAATTACACAAAATATCAAGCAGCCTGACTCTTGCACTTTCAAGGCTCAATGAAGCAAGGTCTTTAAGCTCGTCCCAGGCATTTATTAAGTTGTATCCGTCAACAAGCAAAAACTCTTCCTTCATTACGATACCTCAATTATAAAAACTTTCTTTTTCTTACTATTTCATACATAATGAGCCCGGCCGCAACAGATGCATTGAGCGATGATATATTTCCATACATGGGTATGGATACATTAAAATCACATTTTTCTTTTACAAGGCGGCTTACTCCTTCACCCTCTGACCCGATAACTATGGCAATAGGCCCTTTAAGGTCAGCATTAAAATATGTTTCGCCATCCATATCTGTAGACGCTATCCATACACCTTTTTCCTTAAGCTCTTCTATAGTATTACTTATATTTGTTACCTTTGCAACAGGCATATATTCAATAGCCCCTGCAGATGTCTTTCCAACAACAGCAGTAAGCCCTACAGAACGCCTTTTAGGTATTATAATACCATGAGCACCTGCACACTCAGCTGTTCTCATTATTGGACCAAGGTTATGGGGGTCTGTTATACCGTCAAGTATGATTATAAACGGAGGCTCATTTTTAGAAGCTGCGTTTTCAAGGATCTCTTCAACTGTAGCATAGCTGTGTGCAGAAGCAATAGCAATTACTCCCTGATGATTCTTTGTCTGTGAAATCTCATCAAGCTTCTGCCTTGCAACTTCCTGAATAACTATGCCTTTCCTTGATGCTTCTCCGATTATTCTTTTTATTGTACCCTCAACATTACCTTTGGCAACAATTATTTTATCAATATCCTTGCCGCTTTTTAAAAGCTCAAGGACGGCATTTCTGCCTTCAAGCTGGTTTTCATTTATATTTCTTTGTTCGTCTTTTTTATTAAACAATACAAACTACTCCTTTAAGTTTTCCATTCCGCTCTTAAAAAGCTCCATAGCACGTTTAATATCTCCGCTTAAATAAAGATATCCGAAAAGTGCTTCAAGCCCTGTGGCACGCTTATAATCCGCAAGAGTTGCATTTTTAGCAGAAGAAGAAATCTTTGCATTTCTTCCTCTTCTGTAAACAGCCGCCTCTTCATCCGTAAGCATATCTTTTATGGTATTATAAAGATCGCTCTGTGCCTTTGCATTTACCATTTTATCGGATATTATATTAAGCTCCTTTACGTGCCTTGTACCCTCAAATACAACATAGGTCCTTATTATAAGCTCAAACACACTGTCGCCCACATAAGCAAGCACAAGTGGCGAGAGCTCTTTAGGGTTAGCACCCTTACCTGCTATATCTTCAATTTCCTTTAAAAAAAAGTTATCTGCCATTTTTAGCTCCTGAACCACTGAACACCCTGTCTTGTATCTTTGATAGTGATACCCATTGCCGCAAGCTCATCTCTTATGGCATCAGCTGTTGCAAAGTCTTTGTTCTTTTTAGCTTCTGCTCTTTTTGCAATAAGCTCTTCAATAAGTGCTGTGTCCTCATCAGCCTCTTCTTTAGCCTCAAGAAGACCTAAAACAGAGCATAAAAGGTCAAACATCTTTGCGATCTCTTCTGCTGTTGCTTTTGAAATGTTTTCTTTTATTTTGATATTTGTATACCTTACAAGTTCATAAATAGCTGTAACTGCATCAGCTGTATTAAAGTCATCATCCATGGCCTCTTCAAACTGAGCTCTGAATTTACTGATCTCTGCTAAAACAGCTTCATCGGCATTACCCTCAGGTGCATTATTTAAATAATATCCGAGGTCATTTCTGCAATTTTTAATTCTTTCAAGACCGTTTTTGCAAGCCTGCATAAGGTCTCTGCTGAAGTTAAGGGGCATTCTGTAGTGTCCGTTAAGTATGAAGAAACGGATGACCTCGTAAGGGAACTCCTCGCTGATCTCTCTTACTGTAAAGAAGTTGCCAAGAGATTTTGACATTTTTTCATTATCTACAGTTATAAAGCCATTGTGTAACCAGTATTTTGCAAAAGGCTTTTTGTTAGCGGCCTCACTCTGTGCTATCTCATTTTCATGATGAGGAAAAATAAGATCCTCGCCGCCTGCATGGATATCTATTGTATCGCCAAGGTATCTCTTAGCCATAACTGAACATTCAATATGCCATCCGGGTCTACCCTCTCCCCAGGGTGACTGCCATTTAGGCTCACCGGGTTTAAAAGGTTTCCAGAGAACGAAGTCTGTTGAATTCTTTTTAGCCTCGTCAAATGAAACCCTCTCACTTGCGCCTGCAATAAGCTCATCAAGGTTTTTCTTTGAAAGCTTACCATATTCAGGGAATGCTTTTGTATCGAAGTAAACAGTTCCGTCATTTTCGTATGCGGCACCGTTTTCAATAAGAGTTTCGATCATTTCAATGATGTGATCCATCTCCTCTGTTACTCTGGGGTGATGGCTTGCTCTTTTTACATTAAGGCCATCTGCATCCTTAAAGCATTCTTCAATATATCTGCCGGAAATTACTTCCATTGTTGTATTTTCTTCATTAGCCTTGTTTATGATCTTATCATCAACATCAGTAAAGTTCTGGATGTATGTTACATCATAGCCCTTGTATTCAAAATATCTGCGTACAGTATCAAAAACAACATAAGGCCTTGCATTACCGATATGAATATAATTATAAACTGTAGGTCCGCATACATACATTTTTACCTTACCCTCTTCTAAAGGTACAAACTCTTCTTTTTTTCTTGTTAAAGTATTGTAAAGTTTCATTTTATTCACTCCTCTATTTTAATATTATTATCTCTAAGTATTTTTTCAAGTTTTTTAACTCGTTCCTCAAATTCAAAACAGTTGAATTTGCATTCATTAGGATCGAATATCTTCTGATCAAGTGTATCTGCAGGTGCCTGGTCAGAATTATTCTCAAGTCTGCATTTTGCAGGTATACCAACTGCTGTGGCACCGTCAGGTATATCGTTTAAAACAACTGAGCCAGCACCTATTTTAACATTGTTTCCTATAAATATAGGGCCGAGTACCTTAGCACCTGAGCCGATGAGAACATTATCTCCTATCGTAGGATGTCTTTTGCCTACATCTTTACCTGTACCTCCAAGGGTGACCCCCTGATAGATAAGCACATTATCACCTATTTCACAGGTTTCGCCAATAACAACTCCCATACCATGGTCTATAAAAAATCCTCTTCCTATAGTTGCACCGGGATGGATCTCTATACCCGTAAGACTTCGTGAAATCTGTGAAATTAACCTTGATAAGAAAAACAATTTCTTTTTATACATCTTGTTTGCTATTCTATGAAAAATCATAGCCCAGAAGCTTGAATACAATATTACCTCAAGGGTGCTTTTAATGGCAGGGTCTTTTTGTTTTATTATTCTTGCTTCTTCACTTATAAATGACAACTTACATCAACTCCTATAAAAAAAGCCCCGTCTCTTACAAAAGAGACGAAGCATAATACTCCGCGGTCCCACTCTAATTAGGCTAAAACCTCACTTGATACCTTAACGCGGCAAACGCGGCCAAATACTTGATTTCATCAGCCGGGCTCAGAAACGCACTTCACTGTAAACTAACTTTAGGGCCTTTTCAGCTACCAGCCCCTCTCTGTAAAGAGTTTATCAGCTACTCTTTTTCTTCATAGCCTTTAATCTATTAAACATATAGCACTTGAAGCTATACCAAAGCCTTCGCCCGTAAAACCAAGGCCTTCCTCGGTAGTTGCCTTAACGCTTACTTTATCAACATCTATGCTTAAAGCTTCTGCTATATTTACTCTCATATCATATATATATGGAGC
>SVDG01000047.1 GCA_015057875.1 Lachnospiraceae bacterium
AAGAAAACATAAAGAGCTGAAATAGATGATTTTCTGCATATTCGCGGAAGTTTCCCGCAGGCGTCCTTTGACTTAGGCCGTCAAGGGGAACTGACAAAGAAGAGGCTAAAATCAGCATTTCCATAATTTTTGTTTTCTTGTCAGGAGGTAGCTAAATATCAAAGATTTTTTAGGTATCTTATTTCTTTTTCTGTAAGGTATCTGTATTTACCTTTAGGGAGGTTACCAAGCTCAAGCTCGCCTGTGCCTACCCTTTTTAATGTTGCAACAGGGTGCTTCACAAGGTCACACATCTTCCTTACCTGACGGTTACGTCCCTCTGTGATCGTGATTTTACACATGCAATATTTACCAAGATCCTCAACTATCTCAAGCTTTGCAGGGGCTGTACGTCTGCCCTCAAGCTCCATTCCCCATTTAAATTTATTAAATGCATTTGTGTCAGGCCTGCCGAAAAGCTTTGCCATATATGTTTTTTCAACAACGTGTTTGGGATGAGTGAGCTTATAAGTAAGCTCACCATCATTTGTAAGCAAAAGAAGTCCTGATGTATCATAGTCGAGCCTGCCTACAGGAACTACCCTCTCCTTAACTCCTTTAATGAGGTCCATAACTGTTGGTCTGTCAAACTGATCCTTTACAGTCGTAACATAGCCCTCAGGCTTATGCAGCATTATATAAACAAGCTTTTCGCTATTCTCTACCCTCTTGCCGTTAAAGAGCACCTCGTCCTTACGGTCATCTATTTTTGTTCCAAGCTCTGTTACCGTAACACCATTTACCTTTACCTGTCCGTTTAAAATCAATTCCTCTGCCTTTCTTCTTGATGCTATACCTGCATCAGCGAGATATTTCTGAAGTCTAACCTGCATATTCCCAGCTCCTTATCTATAAAACCCAAGTTTCTAACAGTTGCGTCATTATCCTTATTATATTTTTCCTTTCAGCCTCATCCAAAGCCAGTATATCCGCCTCGCCTAAAAGAAAATCGTCTGTATATATCCTTATAAAGCCTACCTTCTGCCCCACCTTAACAGGTGCTTCAATGCTTTTGGGTAAAACCTTTATGATCTTTATGTTATCCGCTTCTTCCTCCGTAAGCAGTGCATATACTTTTCCGTCTGCTTCAGTTCTTATACTCTTTGTTCCCGAATTTAAAACACCGATACTTCCCGTATCCAAACCGTCCTCAAGCAAACTGTATTTTTTATATTTTTCAAAGCCATAGTCAAGTATAGCCTTTGTGTCTGTCCACTTATACTCTTTTCCGCCTGCACCCCAGCCGCTTGCAAGCACGCAGGAAACAAGGCTTACTCCGTCCCTTTCAGCGGCCCCTACAAAGCAATGCCCGGCCTTAACGGTAAAGCCTGTTTTAACACCAAAGGCACCTTTATATTCTCTTAAAAGCCTGTTGGTATTGTTCACGAAAAAGCTTCTTTTGTCGTTTTCTGTCGTAAAGGAATAGCTTTCCTTATTTATTATTTCAACAAATTTTTCATTCTTAAGTGCGTAGGATGCAATAAGTGCCATATCCTCCGCCGTTGAATGATGGTCACCCTCATCAAGTCCGTTTGGTGTTACAAATTCCGTATCAAATGCACCCATTTCAAACGCCTTTTCATTCATCATATCAGAAAAACCCTCAACACTGCCGCCTATATGTTCTGCAATAGCAACAGCACTGTCGTTGGCAGATTTAAGCATAAGTGCATACAGAAGATGCTTAAGCTTTATTTCATCACCTGTAGAAAGGTCAATATCAACCTCCGGTGCCATAGCCGCCCTTTTTGAAACGGTAACTATATCCTCTGGATCTCCCTCTTCAAGGGCAATTATCGCCGTCATTATTTTTGTTGTGCTTGCCATCGCAAGAGGCTTATCCTCATTTTTGCCCCAAAGCACCCTTCCGTTTTCCATATCCATAAGCACAGCACCCGCAGCTTTAACATTGTCGATACCGTATGCAAAGGCGTTTGTGCTCATCATTATGACCATGACCAGAACGACCAAAGCTTTTTTCATATTATCCCCCGAAATTTTCTCTCTGGGATATTTTACTTTAAAAATATGTATATTATGAATCTTTCATTATTCCGTCAAGCTCATCATCGCTTAATGATATACCCTCATCAAGTGGCGGAAGCTCATTTGTTGACTTAAAGCCAAAAAACCTTAAAAACTCTGTTGTTGTTCCGAATAATATAGGTCTTCCGGGAACATCAAGCCTGCCTACCTCCTGCACAAGCCCTTTTTCGGTAAGCTTATAAACCGCATGGTCAGCATTAACTCCCCTTACCTCTTCTATCTGTGCCTTTGTTATGGGCTGTTTATATGCAATTATAGCAAGGGTCTCAAGCAAGGCCTGTGTAAGTCCCTGCTTCTGCGGTGTTTTATAAAGGTTTCTTATAAACTCAAAGCATTCGGGCGCTGTACACATCTGATACGCCCCGTCTATCTCTATTATCTGCATACCTCTTTTTTCGCTGAGATATTTATCCGCAAGGGTGTTTATTATGGCCTTTGTTGTGGCCTTATCCATGTTTATTGCATCTGCAATGGTACCTAAAGATACCGCTTCGCCTGTAACAAAAAGTATAGCTTCAATTACTGATTCAAGCTCTGCCAGTCTCATTGTGTTCTTCCTTTTCTTTATAAAGAGTTATTTCTATATCACCAAAAAGCTCACTCTGTGAAAAACTTATCTTTTTTGTTTTTATAAGCTCAAGTATGGCAAGAAAGGTCACTACCTTTTCATTTCTGCCTGAGCCGGGTCTGAACATCCTTTTAAAGGATACCTTGGGACTGAGTACAAGAAGATCGTTTATATAGTCCATCTTCTCCTCAACCGTGAACATATCCCTTTCAACAGACCTGAACCCGCTTCTCACCCTGTCTACCTTGTTTTCCTGCCTGTTCATTACCTCGCGGAAGGCCTTATAGATATCGTCTATCGTAACACCCTTAAGCACATCATTTATATCAACAGGTTCCTTGTATTTTATAAACTCCTCAGGCACATCACTGTCTTTATAGAAAATAAGTGCCGCCTTCTCCTGTCTGTACTTAAGATCTTCCAATATATTCTTAAACTTCTTATATTCAAGCAGCCTTTCCACAAGCTGTGCCCTTGGATCGATCTCCTCCTCGTCATCCTCGCTTGGTATAACGGGAAGAAGCATCTTGCTCTTGATCTCTATAAGAGTAGCCGCCATTACCATAAATTCACTTATGTTATCCATATTGCGGTAGCTTTCGCTCTCAATAATGGCAACATACTGTTCTGTAAGTGATGCTATGGGTATATCATAAATATCTATTTTATTTTTCTCTATCAAGTGGTATAAAAGCTCAACAGGCCCCTCAAAGGTTTCAAGCTTTATATTTACGTTCTGCAATACGATCACCTTTTAAAGCAATATAATATCAATAAGTGTCATTATGCCATTTATTATGGGGTCAAAAACCATATCGGTATATCCCATAAACAACAATAACAGGAAAATTATCTGTACTATCTTCTCATACTGAAGATATTTAAAATAATTGTTGGGCTTAAGCACACAGCTTAAAACCTTCTGTCCGTCCATAGGGCTTACAGGCATAATGTTATAAACCGCAAGGGCGATATTATGATAAATAGCATAATAAAAGAAAGTATTAAGATAAATGTTAAAACCAAAAAGCATTTTATAAGCAACAGCAAAAATAACCGCTGTAACGATATTTATTACCGATGGTACGATTGCTGTAATAAGTATGCCCGCTTTACGGTTTTTGTAATAAAGTGCGCTCGTATCCACAGGTCTGCCCCATCCGCAGCCTGTCGCATAGGCAATAAAAAAGCCTATGGGTTCAAAATGCTTTATGGGATTTAATGTAAGCCTCTTATCCTTTTTAGGCTTTTTATCCCCAAGCAGAGTAGATGTCAAAGCTCTTATAAATTCATGCACCGTTATAGCCACGATAATAGCCACCGCTTTAAGTAAAAGATAAATAATATCCATTGTTTTCTCCTTTTTTACGTTTACATTTAATAATACCAAATTTGAGAACTTTAGTCCATAAACAATTATGATAAAACATAATACGAAAAACATTTTGCCATTTTTAAAAAGCTCTTGAAGTAAACGGAACTTTTTTCCTTTTTATTTCGTCATATTTATGACCGCTTAATTAAAGGAGGGATACAATGAAAAAGCTTATATTGATGTTTTCAGTACTAACTCTTTCTCTTTCGTTTATCGGCTGTACGCCCAAGGAGGATAATAACGACCTTCCTCTTGACAACAATGTGGCAGTTACAGAAGACGAAGCTGATAAAGATAAAGCAAACACAGAGGTTTTACACGAAGAACATATCGACACCGCAGGAAGTATAGTATACAACAAAGACGGCATTAAAATAACCTCAAAACAGATAGAATTCACTACTGACCATGACCCTATGTTTGTTTTTGTTATAGAAAGCGATTTAAAAATAAGCCCTATAATAACCGATGTTTCAATAAACGGAAAGGCTGTTGATGAATTCTCCTATTCCTATCATAATAATGGCGAGTTTTATGTAGGAAGCATACTTTTTGAAACATCTCACCTTAATGACAAGGGTATAACCGAAATTTCATCCTTTGATTTCTCTTTCGAAATATCCTCCCCTGACACAGGAAAGATCATACTTGAAACAGGTCCTCTTTCAATGTCAATAGGTGCAGAGGGCTCTCTTGTTCAGGACAAAATAAAATAATAAAGCAATAAAAAATGCTGTCCGAAAGGACAGCATTTTTTATTTATTTATAAGCTCAATAGCTTTTAAAAGCTGTGTGTCATTTTCAAGGTCTATCTGTCCGGAATATATAAAGCCATCGGGAAGAAAAACCTCATAATCAGGAGCTATACCCTCTCCCTGAATACATATACCCTTAGGTGTATAATATTTCTGTATGGTTATTTTAAGTCCACTTCCGTCCTTAAGGCCAAAAAGCCCCTGAACAAGACCCTTACCGTAAGTGGTCGTACCTATAAGCTTGCCCGCTTCCATACCCTGCACGGCACCTGCAAGTATCTCCGATGCACTCGCACTATGTTCATTCACAAGCACATAAAGGGGTATGTCTATACATTTTTCATCTGATATAAATTCTTCCTTTTTACCACTTTTATCTATTGTGTAAACATAAACGCCCTTACCAACAAGCTCGTCACATATATTTCTTACCACCTCAAAAAGCCCGCCGGGATTACTTCTTACGTCTATAATAAGGCCCTTGGCATCTTTATCCCTGACCTCATCATAGGCCTCCATAAACTCGTTATATGTATTCTTTTTAAATCCGGATATCTGTATATAGCCTATATCATCAAGCATATTTACAGCCACGCTCTGTTCAACTACCTCGTCCCTTATTATATCAAAAACAAGGGTTTCTTCGGTCTCCGGTCTTAAAACAGTTATTTTAACAGTAGTACCCTTTTCTCCCTTTATAACAGATGTTGCTTCATCAAGGCTGAAACCGACTATATCCGTATCGTTTACCTTTATTATCATATCCCCTGCAAGAAGACCTGCCTTTTGTGCCGGGGAATCCTTAAGCGTATTTATAACGGTTATGACCCTGTTTTCCTTATCCTCGCTTATAGTAACCCCTATGCCGTAAAAAGTCCCCTGTGAAGATTCCATATAGCTTTTATACTCTTCAGCACTCATATATTCCGTGTATTTATCTCCGAGGGATTCGGCCATGGCTTTATACACAGCCTCATACATATTATCTTTGTCTACCTCGTCAACATACCTTGAATCAAGTAGCTGTTCTATATGCTCTCTTTTTGCATCGTAGTCATCCTGACCGTAGCCTGCCGCAAAGCTATAGGCACCAACGCCTGCCGCAACAACAATAGCACCCGTTACAGCACCCTTTAAAAAAGCTTTTTTGTCCATAAACGCCACTCCAAAACAAATATATAATATTTTATTACCCTTAAAAATAATTATTCAATAAACAAAACGGCTTTCCCAAGCTGTTTGCTGATAAAGCCGTTTTTGTATTCATATTTTTATACTTTAAGATGCTTACGAAGTGACATCATACTGCCTACTACGCCAAGCAGAACACCTGCGCCAATAGCAACAGGAAGTAAAATACTGAAAATTTCTATACCCGAGCAGAATGTAAATACATTTTTTATAACAGGTATAGCATCGTTTATTGCCATTACAACTCTCTCATATATAAGCCAGCAAACTGCTGTTGGTATAGCCGCACCAATAATGCCGATTATCGCTCCCTCAACAAGGAAGGGCCAGCGTACAAACCAGTCTGTAGCACCTATAAGCTTCATTATACCTATCTCATCGCGTCTTATATATATAGAAACCTTTATAGTGTTAACAATTGTAACAATGGCTATTATAGCTATAAGAAGGAGCAGACATGCGCCACCTATCTTGACTCCGCTGCTAAGCTTTGTTAAAAGCTCTGTTTCTGTTGCCGCGTGTCTTATCTTTCTGATTCCTTTAATATTACCAAGGGCTTCTATTACTTCTCCCTGATTAGTGATATCGTCAATATCTATTTCAAACGAGCTTGAAAGGGGATTGTTATCTCCAGTAAAGCCTTCAAGTATCCCTCCGGCTTCCCATTTTTCACTTAAGCCTGTAAGGGCTTCATCGGGAGGTATATAGCTTACCTCTGTAACGTGGGGTACTTTTTTCAGGTCATCGTTTATCCTCTGTATATCTTCTGCATGGGCATCCTTCTCAAGGAAAACAACAACACCGATATCTTCCTCAAGCTGCCCAAGCATACCGTTAAGGTTAGCCATGACCGAATATGTAAGTGTTATCATAAAAACACAGAAGGCAACTGCCGCAATAGAGGCTATAGTCATGAGCCTGTTTTTAAAAAGACCTGTTATACCCTCTTTTAAAAAGTATTTAATAGATCTAAGCTTCATCGCTGTAACCACCTTTTTTAACATCTCTTATGATTCTGCCTCTGTCGAGATTGATTACCCTCTTCTGCATCTGGTCAACAATGTTTTTAGCATGTGTTGCCATAACAACCGTTGTTCCTCTTCTGTTTATCTCTTCAAGCAAAGTCATTATTTCATCCGCTGTATCAGGGTCAAGTCCGCCCGTAGGCTCATCCGCAAGGAGTATGGGAGGATTGTTTACGATCGCCCTTGCAATAGCTACCCTCTGTGCCTCTCCACCTGAAAGCTGATCAGGGTAAGCATTTGCTTTACTCTGAAGTCCTACAAGGGCAAGTACTGCGGGTATATTCCTTCTCATAAGCCTTTTGGGTGCCTCTATTACTTCCATAGCAAAGGCAATGTTTTCATAAACTGTTTTATTGGGAAGAAGCTTATATTCCTGAAAAACAACGCCGATATTCCTTCTTAAATAAGGTATCCTCTTCCTTTTCATCTTGGCAGTAGGTATACCGTTTACAACTATCATACCCTTATCAGGGTTAAGCTCCTTGCGCATAAGGCCTATCATTGTAGATTTGCCTGAACCGCTCGGCCCTACTATGAAGACAAATTCGCCCTTTTCAATATCAAGGTTTATATCAACGATGCCGCCGTCATTTTCGCCGTATATTTTCGTTACGTTTTTAAAACTGATCAATATTATCGCTCCTCATAAATGATTTGGCACAGTCGTTTTTAATACGCCATTTTATCCATATAGATCATATATTTGCTTACCATCAGAGTGATTTTGAAAATGATCGCATCATCAAAGTTTCTAAGGTCAAGACCTGTCATTTTCTGAAGCTTATCAAGACGGTAAACAAGTGTGTTTCTGTGGATGTAAAGCTGTCTTGATGTTTCTGAAACGTTAAGATTGTTCTCAAAGAACTTATTTACTGTAGCAAGTGTTTCCTCATCAAAGTCATCCATTGTAAGGCCATGAAGAACCTCTTTGATGAACATTCTGCAAAGAGGAAGGGGAAGCTGGTAAATAAGTCTGCCGATACCTAATTTTTCGTAATTTACGATATGTTTTTCGCCTTCAAAGATCTTACCTACCTCAAGGGCCATTTTAGCCTCTTTATATGATCTTGAAACATCTTTAAGGTCACTTACTATCGTTCCTATAGAAATATATACCTTGCTGTTTGTTTCAGAATTGAGAGTATCGCTTATCATTGATGCTATCTTCTCTATCTCTTCCATTGTTTCCTTGTCACGGAGTTCTTTAACAAGGATTATGCTGTGTTCATCAACTGCTGTAACAAAGTCCTTTGTTTTTGAAGGGAAAATACTTCTTACTATCTCAACTATGTTCATATCCTTATCAATATTTGTTTCAATAAGGTATACTATCCTTCTTACATTGTTTTCGATATGAAGCTTTTTAGCACGGCTATAAATATCTACGAGTAAAAGGTTATCAAGTATTAAATTCTTGATGAAATTGTCCTTGTCATATCTTTCCTTGTAGGCAACAAGAAGGCTCTGGATCTGGAAAGCAGCAATTTTACCTATCCTGTAACCTTCCTCATCTTCACCTTTTACCTGCACAACGTATTCGGAAACGCCGTTATCGTATACTTTAAAATACTGGTAGCCCATAATAAGCTGGCTTTCTGCCTGAGAACCTACAAAGTTCTCAACTGCATCAACGTGTCTGCCTATCATATTCTCCTCTGTCGTAGCTATTACCTTACCCTCTTTTTCAATTACGCTTAATTCCTTGCGGGTAATGTTTTTAAGCCCATCGATAGTATTCTGTAAAATCTGATTTGAAATCATTTCTTCACCCCGATAAATTAATATGTCGTTTTTTATGCTTTTCCGGTTGCGGAAAAAATAACTAAAATCTTTTAGTAATAATTCACAGTTTAATAAAAGGCGGTATAAATTTTTGCCTATATGAAAAATTACCAGTAAGCTTTTATATTTTATAACAATATACCAAAAAAATAAAGAGAAAACAACAAAAAAAGCAACATTTTTTCACTTCGCTATACCAAAGTGACAAAATATTGCTTTAAAATACAATATATAGTCCTGTAATTGTTATATAATACCAAAATATAGAAACAAATATGTTATAAAAAATATCTAAATATTACTCCGTAATCAACTCGTTAAAGCCAAGACCAAGTACTTCTTTAACATCTGTAACAAGGATGAAGGCATCTTTGTCTATTTCGCTTACAATTTCTTTTATAACGGCAATTTCCTTTTGTGCAAAAACGCAAAGCAGGACCTCTCGGTTCTCGCCTGTATACATTCCCCTGCCTTCGAGGGCTGTAACGCCTCTTTCGGCTTTTTCCATTATCGCCTTTGCTATCTCATCGGATCTGGACGAAATTATAAATGCAGCCTTTGAGAAATTCATACCCTCAAGTATAGTTGATATACACTTGCTTGCTATAAATATGGATATTATGCCATACATAGCCTTGTCGGCACCAAATACAAAAAGACCGCCTATCATAATGATCGCATCTATAGCAAATATTATTTTTGAAAGGGATATATACTTTATGCTTCTGTGTATAATACTTGCAAGCAGGTCTACACCGCCTGTTGACCCCCTCGCCATAAGCACAAAACCGAGCCCGGCACCAGATATTATTCCTCCGTAAATAGCCGCAAGCATAAGATCGCCCGTATACTGAGGTAAAAATTCGCACACCGCAATAACTGCAGAATAAAGCACCGTGGAAAAAGCAGTTTTTAATATAAAGCCCTTTCCCATAAAACGTAAAGCAATTATAAGAAGAGGTATGTTAAGCACAAGGTTTGTTACGCTTACAGGTATACCCTTTCCGAACTGAGCCTCTGTTAGTGCCTCAAGTATAATACCTATACCCGAAAAACCGCCTACTATCATATGATTGGGGCTATAAAACATCCCCGTAGCTAAAGCAAGCAGACTCGTTCCTATAACAATAAGCAACGCTTCTTTAAACAGTTTACTCATTATCTGACCTTTCCTTTATTCAATAAAACACAAATTACAAATAATGGAAGCTTAAGCATCCTTTTAAATCTTGTGGGCTGTGTTACAAGCCTGTAAAACCATTCAAGGCCCATCTTCCGGAAAGCCTCGGGAGCTCTTTTAACATTGCCTGCCATAACATCAAAGCTTCCACCAACACCTATACAGACTGTTCCTTTAAGAAGATATCTGTTGTTATGCATCCATTTTTCCTGTTTCGGCGAACCTAAGCCAAGAAGAAGGAAGTCAGGTCTTTTGTCTCTTATATCCTCTAATATGAGCCTTTCCTTTTCTTCATCAAAATATCCGTTGTTTGTACCAACTATCTTTAGGCCCGGATATTTCTTTTCCATCTCTTCCTTCGCTTTCGCGGCAACACCCTCCGCACCGCCGAAGAAGTATGCTGTATATTCCGTATCCTTCATCTTTTCAAATACGCCCTGTGCAAGGTCGTATCCGGATACTCTTTCCTTAAGCTGTTTACCGAAATACTTTGATGCCCACACAACGCCAACTCCGTCAGCCGTTACCATATCCGCACTGTTAAGAAGCTCCATAAAGCCGCTGTCCTTACGTGCATTCATAACTATCTCGGGATTAGGTGTGCATATCATGCGGAAATCGTCCTCCGCCATAAAACCTATCACCTTATCGACCGCCTGTGCCATATCAAGCTCATCAAAGGGTACTCCAAGTATATTTATCTTCATACTCTAATCCTTTCATAACTCAAGAAGCTCTTTAAGATACTGCTCATTACTGTGAGCAAGCTCTTCAAGCTCGATCGCCTTTTTATCAAGGTCTTCAACATATCTTTCCCTGTTTGCTATCATATCCTCAATAGCCCTTACAGAGCCTTCATAATCAAAATTATCTATAGTGCCTCCTGTGGGCATACCAAATTTATTAAGATAATATTCTATCTTAGGGTCATACACAAAGCCAAGAAGAGGCACTCTCTGCCTTGCGGCAAAAATAAGTGTATGAAGTCTCATACCAAGAACTATATCCATAAGGCTGATAACGCCCATTATATCCTGAGGAGAATATTCACCGTTAAAAATATATGAAGGGTTTTTCATAGCCGCCATTACCTTCTCGCTTATGGCTTTATCTTTTGAAGGCTGCATAACTATGAAAACAAGGTTCATATCAAATTTTTCATATATTATATCGCAAAGTTTGGCAAGGCTCTGTGAAAACCTCTCTATATCCTTCCAGCTTCTTACCGAAACACCTACAAGAGGCTTGTCCACAGGGATACCCTCTTTTTTCATAAGTTCCCTTGCAGCATCCTTTGAAATGCCGTCCATAGTAAAAACAGGGTCTGCAGTAACAAAAGTATTTTTATTCTCAATGCCCATTTTAACAAGCTCTTCGTAGGAATTCTGTTCTCTTATAGTTATAACGTCAACCCTGTCAAGTATCTTCCTTACCCATTTTCTGTTGCCATTTTTTGAAACAGGGCCTATTCCGTTGGCATAAAGCATTACCTTCTTACCAAAAAGCTTCGCAAGATAAATTATTGAAAGATAATAAATAATACTTCTGGTGCTTGTTGTATCCTGAAGCAGACTTCCGCCGCCACTTAAAAGCACATCACAGTTCTTTATGGCCTTAAAAACATCCCAAAGCCCGAAACGATAAACTACATTTACATTGTGTTTGACCCTTGTCTGTTCAGGACTGTTGGATAAAACAGTAACATTAAGCCTTTCGTCAAGCTCTGATATGTTTTTATGCATAGCCATAAGTATGGCTTCATCACCTGAGTTGTTAAAGCCATAGTAGCCGGACATAAGCACATTTATCTCCTTGCCTGCGGACTGGATATACGCCTTGTTATAAGCCTTAACGCAATCTCCCGCCATCCTTGCAACAGAGTAATATTCAAAAATGACATCCCGTCCATATCTGCCAAGCTCTTCTCTTTTTGCATCATCTATGCCATTCATAGCATAGCATACGTCTTTAAAAAGCTTTTCGCTGTCGCTCATTTCACATCCACGGCAGCAGAAGTTGTTTTCAACAGCCGTTTCAAGCTTTTCAGCACCAAAAAGACCTATATAGCCTTCGTTACCGGCAACTATAACAGGCTTTGCCGCCGCCATTGCCTCAAGAGCCGCACGGCTAACGCCGATAAAAAGCTCACCAACGCTTACAAGCTCATTTATATCTGTTCTTGCTCCGGGCATAGCAATAAGCTCTTTTCCGACCTGCTTATTGACAGCATCAGCCTTTGCCTTAAGCTCATCGTAAACATTACCTCCGCCCGCGATAAGAAGCTTGAGGTCATCTATCTCTTTATCAAGCCTCGGTGCTATCTCTATAAGCTGTCTTGCAACAAGTGCTCTGTCTTCATCCATACGGCTTACATAAACTATAGTACGCTCATCTGTTATGTTAAACTCTTCCTTGACCCTTGAACTT
>SVDG01000048.1 GCA_015057875.1 Lachnospiraceae bacterium
TGCCAAGCAGGCTCATTTCCGCCTTGCCTGTTGTGTGGTATCTTATAGCATCAAGTATTTCCTCATCCTCAACACCAAACTCACGCCTTGCAACCTCAGCACCTAAAAAAGAATGAACAAGGTCTATCTTTTTATCCATATATTCATCCACAGTTACATGGTATTCCCTTGCAAAACGTCTTTTCATATCCTCGGGATAATCCTTGGCACAATCGTGCATAAGTGCCGCCAGAGCCGCTTTATCAACATCTGCACCGTATTTAAGCGCAAGCTTTCTTGCTGTTTTAACAACACCAAGGGTATGAATATATCTTTCTATGGAAAGCACAGACTGAAGCCTCTGCTCTATAACATTATAAGGCAGCATTATTCTTCCTCCTTATAAAGACCGTTATCATATATGTATTTTTCAACATTTTCCGGCAGGAGATATTTTATAGGCTCACCATCTTTAACTCGTCTTCTTAAATCGCTTGATGATATATCAAGAGACGGAACCTCATAATAGTTTATTCTGCCTCCATAGGTTTCGGCAATCGTTGCTATCTGTTCAAGAACATCTTTTTTTGCATATCCCGGCCTTGTAACAGCTATAAATTCACAAAGTCTTAAAAGCTCTTCCGGATCTCTCCATTTAAGTATATCCAGAATAGCATCAGCACCTGTTATAAAATAAAACTTTTTATCAGGCCCGAACATTTCCTTAAGCGCCCTTACTGTATCTATGGAATATGTCTTTCCGGGTCGGTCTATCTCTATCCTTGATACAACAAAGTCCTCATTGCTATCAGTTGCCATACAGGTCATTTTGTATCTTATCTCGTTATCCACTACCTTTTTGCCTTCCTTGTGGGCAGGTCTTCCCGTAGGGATAAACATAACTTTATCTACGCCGAATCTGTGCTTTACGACCTCTGCTGTAACAAGATGTCCGTAGTGTATAGGGTCAAATGTTCCGCCCATTATGGCAAAGCTTCTGCAGTTTTTAAGCTCTTCATAAACAGTATCCATTGTGATTCTCCTAAAATTTAAAGTCCATTCATATTATTATACATTTAAAGGGCTTTATTAGCAACTTTTATAAATAAAAATAAGCATCATGATCGATGCTTATTTTTTAGGCAACTCTATTTTAGGGTTTTCCTTTGATTTTTTATAAAGCACAAATCTGTTGCCGATAACCTGAACAACATCTGCACGGCTTCTTTCTGCAACTGTCTGTGCGGCCTCTCTGGGGCCAAGCATATTGTTATCGAGAACGTTTATTTTAACAAGCTCTCTTGCCTCAAGGGCATCAGACACGCTCTGAACAAACTCAGGTGTGATGCCGCTTTTGCCTATATGAAAAATAGGGTCGATAGTGTTAGCAAGTCCTCTTAAATATGCTCTCTGTTTACTTGTTAACATAGGCTTCTCCTTTATTTATAATAATCAAACTCAAGGTCATAAATCTTAACTGTGTCGCCTTCTTCGATCCCCTTTTCCTCAAGGGCTGCAATAATACCCTTTTCTCTCAGGTACTTCTGGAAGAAAGCAAAGCCTTTTTCTGTATCTATATTTGTATAGCCTATCATCTTTTCTACGCCAACACCTGTAACAACATAATAGTCATCATCATAAACCGTTATCTCAAAAGGTGCTGTGTCTATTTCAGGCTCTCTGAACTCGCCGAATTCCTCGTTAAAGATAATATCCTCGGGATAGTTTTTAAGTATGCTTGCAGCCTCTTCAAGTACGGCATCAATACCCTTATTTGTAGCGGCAGAAATAGCAAACACCTTGTATCCCATAGGCTCAAATTTCTCTTTAATCCTTACCACATTTTCATCCGCACCGGGGATATCGGTTTTATTGGCTACTATTATCTGGGGGCGTTTTAAAAGATCGGGAGAATACTGTTCAAGCTCGTTATTGATTTTTATAACATCCTCAACAGGGTCATTGCCCTCTATAGCCGCCGCATCCACAACGTGGATAAACGCCTTTGTTCTTTCAACATGGCGGAGGAATTCGTGACCGAGGCCAACGCCTTCGCTTGCACCCTCAACAAGACCGGGGATATCTGCAAGAACAAAGTTATCTCCTCTTGTGCTTTCAACAACACCTAAATTAGGAGCAAGTGTTGTGAAATGGTAGTTAGCTATCTTGGGATTTGCATTTGTAGCCATTGAAAGGAATGTGGACTTGCCTACGTTAGGGAAGCCGATAAGGCCTACATCAGCAATAAGCTTAAGCTCAAGTATAACATCATATTCCTTTGAAAGACGGCCTCTTTCCGCATAGCGAGGCGCCTGTCTTGTGGGAGTTGCAAAATGCTGGTTTCCTTTTCCACCTTTGCCACCTTTGATAACTACCTTTTCTTCCCAGGGCTTTGTGATATCAGCCATTACAAGTCCGCTTTCTGCTTCTTTGATAACTGTGCCAACAGGAACTTTAATTGTAATGCTTTTGCCGTCAGCTCCCGTACGGTTATATTTGCTTCCGTCTGTACCAGCCTCGGCTTTAAAGCTTCTTTTATATCTGAAATCCATAAGAGTGCCCATACCGGGATCACCAACAAAAATAACATCTCCGCCCTTGCCGCCGTCACCGCCGTCAGGTCCGCCGTTTGTTATATATTTTGCACGGTAAAAAGACACGCATCCGTTACCGCCGTTTCCGCCTTTGATATGAACCTTTACTCTATCAACAAACATTTATATACACCTCAATTCTATGTTAAGGTAATTTTCAAAAAATAAGGCTTCAAATGTTACGCATTTGAAGCCAATGTAGATCAAATTATTCAGCTGCTGCCTCTTCAACTACGGGATAAACAGAAACCTGTTTTTTGTCTCTGCCTTTTCTCTCGTATTTAACGCGTCCGTCTACTAAGGCAAAAAGAGAGTCGTTATGTCCACGGCCTACGTTGATACCGGGATGGATTTTTGTTCCTCTCTGTGTGTATAAGATATTGCCTGCTAAAACAAACTGTCCGTCAGCGCGCTTAGCTCCAAGTCTCTTTGAGTTAGAGTCACGTCCGTTCTTTGTAGAACCAACACCTTTTTTATGTGCGAAACTGAAGGTTTAATCTAAACATCTCTACTGCACCTCCTCGTCGTTAATTGATATATAACAACTATACTCATTTTTAATATCTGTAAGACCCTTTGCCATAACTTTAAGCATAAGTAAGGCATCATGGTCAAATTCTCCTTTATTATCAGGAGTTATGGAAAATTCCATATATCCGCCGTTTTCTATATCTGCCTCAACAGAAAAATCAGCATCTGTATATTCTTCTATACAGTTAACTGTGTTAAGTGAAAGAATACTGACGGCTGAGCATACTATATCGCTTCCCTCTTCCGCATATGCTGCGTGTCCTGACATTCGGAATCCGAAAACTTCTTTACGCCCGTTTCTAAAAAAGTCTACTTTTATCATTCTGATTAAAGTGTGATTGTTTCGATTTTAACTCTTGTGAAAGGCTGTCTGTGGCCTCTTTTTTTGTGGAAACCTTTTTTAGATTTGTATTTGTAAACAATTACTTTTTTCTCTTTGCCCTCTTCGATAACTGAAGCAGCAACTTTAGCACCCTCAACATAAGGAGCACCGATTGTCATAGCATCATCTTTTGATACAGCCATAACTTTGTCAAATACATAGTTTTCGCCAGCAGCAACGCCTAATTTCTCAACGAAGATAACATCGCCTTCAGCTACTTTATACTGTTTTCCACCAGTCTCAATAATTGCGTACACTCTCGTACACCTCCTCGCAATATACTCGCCAAATACGGTATCCGGAAACTTATCCGGAATTTACAAAAACCTCTTTGTGCGGCTTGACACACTCATTTATATTAGCACACATTTTGTCAATATGTCAACTGAATTTATAAGGTTTTTCCAAGTTTTATTCTAAATAATTTATCAAGCTTTTTATTGGCTTTATAGTGTTCTTTAAGCCTCAAAAACCAGTCACCCTCAAAATATCCGTTAATGCCGTTTTCAATGCACATATTATATGTTTCTTCATAAATATCAAAAGCTTTTTCTTCATCGTTATCCATATAATGTGTATTTCCAAGCTTAACTAAAAGCTTCACATTCTCTTCGCTGTTCTTAATAACGCCGTCCAATGCCTTTGAATACATATCCTTGGCTATATCATATCTTGAAACTTTTGAATAAACATCTCCGGCCTCAGCCATGCGCTGGGAATAAGCTGAATTTTTTCCATATTCATTTCCTATAACAAGGGCCGCCTCTCTGAGATATTCAGCTGCATCATCATTTTTACCAAGGAAAGAACATATCCTGCCTATGTTTGTAAGTGCCGCTATATGTATACCTATTCTGCCCGCATCATCTGAAACAAGCAGTATAAGTTTTTCATAAAGACTGCAGGCCTTTTCATACTCACCGTTTCTATAATAAACCAGACATACTGCGTTTATAAGGTAAATATATTCCTCGCATTTATCAAGCTTTCTTCCATCCGCATAGGATATAGCTTTTTCAAGCTCATCTATATTTTCTCTGTCTTCTGAAGAATAAACTGCCGCGGCCGCTTTTATATATCTTTCGCCATCAACGCCTTTAAGGGCTTTCTCATAATATGAAACCGCCTTTAAATGCTCTCCGTTTTTTTCAAAGCATTCCGCAAGGTCATAGTTTATACCGCTTGCATACATACCGCTGTAATTAACAAGCTCATCGGAAGCCTCAGCATCTCCGCATTTAAGTCTTATCCAGCTATTATATAAACTATATTTATCAGATGATGCAAATTTATCCATTATCTCCTTTGCACCGTTTATATCACCCATAGATAAATAAACTCCTGCAAAGTCTATAGCCCTCTCATCATCTATAAGGTAATCCTTTGCCTTCTCATAGTTTCTGGAGGCACTTTTTATATCGCCTGTTTCCATATAGAAAAATGCCGCCGCGCCGTATGTGGCTTTTAAAAGCTTATCTGCCTGTCTGTACCCCTCATTTTCAACACCCATAACATCCTTACATATAGACATCGCCTTCTCAAGGTTAGCAATACCCGCCGTAAACTGATTGTTAAGTATCATCTTTTCTGCCAGCTTATATAGTGCATAGGCATAATGAGGATGCTCCTGTCCGTATTTTTCAGCAGTAAAAGCAAGCACCTTGCCTGCATATTTTTCAGCTCTTTCATAATCGCCGTTAAGCACACACACTTCGCTCAGTATTGAAATAATACGGCTGTAGCTTGTCCTTTTCTTTTCTGCCGCATCCTCTTCATATATAGCCTCAGCTCTTAAAAGATAGTTCTCCGCTTCTATATAGTTACCCTTTGCGATATAAAGCTTTGCAAAGTTTCTGTATGCATTGGCAATAAAATTCGTTTCGGAATCATTTTTTCGTGTAACCTCAAGAAGTCTTTCGCAGTATGTTTCTGCTTTTAAATAATCCTTAAGCTTTATATTTACCGTTATAAGCTTTGAAAGCACGTTTGTAAGGCCTATATTATCCTCGCCGAGGTTTTTAACCTTCATACCATAGGCCATCTCAAGAATCTTTGAACATGTTTCCATATCACCATTTACATAATACGCAAAAGACTTATTCATAAGCACATCGCTGTAAAAAACATGATCCTTATCCATAAGCTCACTTATTATGCGAAGAGTGTTATCAAACACCTCAACAGCCTTTTCCAGATTTTTGTTTTTCGCATAGGCCATCCCCAGAAGATTAAGCTCTGCAATATGCTCAACGCTGTTGCTTTCTATCAGTTTTTTACTGATCTCAACGGCCTTTTCATAATAAATTATGGCCATATCGTATTTTTCAGCATCGGTGCAGACCTTTGCCGCCGCACCAAGGATCTTGCCAAAATAGGCACTGTCCGTACCCATCTCTTTTTCTATTATATCTATGGCTCTTGAATAATGTATTATGGCTTTTGTAAGGCTTCCTTTTTTAGCATATACTCTCGCAAGAGAACAAAGTATATCCGAATACTCTATCCTCGGAAGCTCCTTCTGCCTGTCCGCTCTGGAAAGAGCCTTTGTAAGGAAATCCAGAGCCTTATCAAGTCTATCCATATCATCATAGGTGTTACCTATATTGAGAAGACTTTCTATACAGTCTATATGATTTCTTCCAAGATCCTTTTCCCTTATGGCAAGAGCTTTTTTGTGAAGGCTTAGCGCCTCCGCCTCTCTGTTAAGGCAACCAAGACATACCGCCATATTGTTTACCGCATCGGCATATTCCTCGCTGTCATCTATTTCAAGCTTATCCCTTACCTCAACACTTTCACGATAAAGCTTAAGCGCTTTGTCATACATCATAAGAAAATCATAGATAACCGCAAGATTATAAAGATCCTGTGCATAGTCAACACTTGTCGTATCTTTGTTTTCCCTGTATAAAGAAATGATCTTTTCCCCTTTTTCTATTGCTTCGGGGTAGCTGTTTTTGTCATAAAATTTATAAAAATCTCTTCTTAAAGCAGAAATTTCATTAAGATAATACATTCTTATACACTCCGCAAATCAAATATCGTCAAAGTTTTTTATCGTATCTTTTATAATACCATAAGAAAAGCCTCTACGCAGTAAAAAATCATATAGTTTTTTCTTTTCCTTTTCATCCATATCCTGCAGGTCATATCTTTTTTTGATCATAAGCTGTTTTATATAGATGCTTTCATCTATTTCAGTCATATCAATAGCCTTTTCGATCACGCTGTCTTTAACGCCCTTTTGTCTTAACTCCATTTTAAGGCCGTATACTCCTCTCGGGTTAACCTTAAGCCTGTCCTCTATATAACTTAGCGCATAATCAAGGTCATTTATATAGCCGTAGCTTTTAAGCTCTTCTATGACCTTCTCGCATATATCCTCCGGGTATCCACTTTCTGAAAGTTTATCATAAACAGCCTTTTCAGTCTTTTTTGATGCCCCCAGAAATGCCGCTGCCCTGTTTTTTGCCTTTATGAGCATTACCTCGTTTTTTATATACTCGTATGTTTTTTCGGAAACATCATTTCCCTGTTCGAGCTTAAAAAACATAATATCGCCCATAGCTAGGCTGAACGCAAAATCCCCGTCAATAAAAACAGAATATTTATCATTATGCTTATTTTTAACTACATCCGTAACCTTCATTCTGTCACCTTCAAAAAAGAGGGATTTATAAAAATCCCTCCAAAATTAATCAATCTTCAATTAAAAGGTCTTCAACCTCAATATCCTCGTCATCAAATTCTGCCTCGGGTATAACTGTTACCTTTTCTTTCTTATTATTCTTCTTTTCAGCCTTTTCTTTTGCAGGAAGACCAAAATGTTCTCTTACCATATCCTCTATCTTACTGCAAAGCTCATGATTTTCCTCAAGGTATAATTTTGCATTTTCTCTGCCCTGTCCTATTTTGACACCCTCGTAGGAATACCATGCGCCGCCTTTTTTGATTATGCCGATCTCTTCAGCAAGGTCAAGTATATCACCTGTTGCTGAAATACCTTTGCCATAGATAATATCAAATTCAGCAGTTTTAAAGGGAGGTGCGATTTTGTTCTTGGCGATCTTAGCTTTTGTTCTGCTGCCTACGACCTCGTCTTTGATCTTTATTGCCTCTATCTTTCTTATATCAATACGTACAGAAGCATAGAATTTAAGAGCACGTCCGCCTGTTGTTGTTTCCGTAGGTCCATACATAACGCCGATCTTTTCTCTCAGCTGATTGATAAAAATAACTGTACATTTTGTTTTGTTTATAACACCTGCAAGCTTTCTTAAAGCCTGAGACATAAGTCTTGCGTGCAGACCAACATATGAATCACCCATATTTCCGTCTATCTCAGCCTTGGGAACAAGGGCCGCAACAGAGTCAACAATGATAATGTCAATAGCACCTGATCTTACCATAGTTTCTGTAATCTCAAGAGCTTCCTCTCCATCGTTAGGCTGTGAAATATAAAGGTCGTTGATATTAACGCCTAAGTTTTTAGCATAAATGGGGTCAAGGGCGTGCTCAGCATCAATATAACCAGCTATTCCTCCGCGTTTCTGCACTTCTGCTACCATATGTAAAGCAAGAGTTGTTTTACCCGATGACTCAGGTCCAAAAATCTCAACGATACGTCCTTTGGGTATGCCGCCCGCACCAAGGGCTATATCAAGGCTTAAAGAACCTGTAGGTGTTACCTCAACAGCCATTTTGCTGTTGTCATCTCCAAGCTTCATAACGGCACCTTTGCCGAACTTCTTTTCTATATCACCAAGGGCAAACTCAAGAGCTTTTTCCCTGCTTTCAAACACCATTTCTTTTTTTGTTTCTTTCTTAGCCATGTTATACCTCCTATGCGAACTTATGTTCTTATTTTACTATATTTCATCTGCAACGTCAATAGTTTTGGTGTTAAATAAAAATTCCAGTTTTGTTTCCGCAACTATTATCGCTAAAAACAATATAACGCATCCGATGTACATCTTTACGGACATTATCTCGTTATAAATAATAGCTGAAGCAATTGCTGTTATAACTGCCTCAAATGAAAGTATAACGGCTGTGTTTGTTGCAGAGGTATACTTCTGTGCTGTCGTCTGCAAAAGAAAATATATAGCCGTACACCCGATGCCTATACCTAAAAATACAAGCACTGCATTTATATCGGGTAACGGTGCACCGCTTCCTGCCGCCACAGCCCATATAAGGGCAAGTACAGCAACCGTAAGGTTTTCAATAATAGTAAGCTTTACAGGGTCAAACATTCTTGCAAATCTGTCTGTTGCAATGACCTGAAAAGCAAAGGATACCGATGCCATAAGAGATAAAGCGGCACCGATGTTAAATTCCATCTTGTCATTCATAGATAAAAGCCATACGCCTATAACCGTCATAAAAGCACTTATAAAGGCATATTTGTCGGGTCTTCTACGTATTATCAGCCAGGCCGCAAAGGGAACAAACACCGAATGGCAGTTGCTTAAAAAGGCATTTACCGCAGGTGTCGTATATTTAAGCCCTGTTGTAAACATAAAAAAGAGACCAAACAGAAGAACTCCCATAAGTATGCCAGCCTTAAGCTCGTTTTTCGTAAACCTTTCATTTATAAGCTTTTTAAAGAAAAGTATAATAAGCAATATTGCCGATACCCAGAACCTGCCTGTAATAATAGACAGCGTTCCATATCCGAAATCCAGCAGAAATTTCATACCTATAAAGCCCATACCTCCTACGAGGGCAGCTATAACAAGCATGATATCGCCTTTAGTACTCAGTTTCATTTAAGCTCCTCCCTAAGCCATAAGAGGGCTTTTTCGACAGCCTGTGTCCTTACAGATAGTCTGTCACCTTCAAAAATATATTTTTTAGCTTCGGCTTTTCCGTTTATATACATACCTATATATACAAGACCTACCGGCTTTTCATAACTTCCACCGCCGGGGCCTGCGATCCCCGTTGTAGAAATACCGATATCAGTACCAGCACTTTTTGCTATGCCCTCCGCCATCTCACAGGCAGTTTCAAAGCTTACTGCACCGTATTTTTCAAGGGTTTCGGCCTTAACACTAAGACGCCTCATCTTTGCCTCATTTGAATAGGTAACACAGCCCTCCTCAAACACCTCGGATATGCCGGGATAGTCTATAAGTGAAGCCGCAAGAAGCCCGCCTGTACAGGATTCGCTTACAGCTATCTTAAGTCTTTTGTCTATTAACTTTTCAGCAATTTCATTTACAATAGTCATTTCCTTAGTCCCTTGTTATTCCACCATCAACATCACTTATCTCGCCTGTTACAAAGCTTGTAAGGTCAGAAGCGTAGAAAAGTATTACGTTAGCGATCTCCTGAGGTGTTCCGCCTCTCTTCATAGGTATAGCATTGACCATCTGAAGACGTTTTTCCTCAGGTATGTTTGAAGTCATAGGTGTTACCGTATAGCTGGGGCAAACGCAGTTACAAGTTATGCCGTCTGCTGCTGTTTCCCTTGCTACAGCCTTTGTAAGGCCGATAACGCCCGCTTTAGATGAAGCATAAGCCGCTGTACCAAGAAGGCCTCCGCCAAGCTTAGCCGCAACAGAAGATACGTTTACGATCTTTCCGTAACCATTAGCCCTCATTGAAGGGATAAGAGCACTGATACCCGCAAAGTTACCTGTAAGGTTGATAGCCATAACTCTGTCCCATTCAGCCTGTGTTATTTCTTCAAAAGGAGCTGTACTTACAATACCCGCATTGTTTATAAGACCGTGTATCTGTCCTTTTTCCTCAAGGATCTTGGCATACTCTGCCCTTATAGCCTCGCTGTCTGAAATATCTACCCTGTAAGCACTTACATTTTCGCTTCCAAGTTCCTCAACAACCTTCATCGCCATATCCATATTTATATCAACAACTATAGCATGTCCGCCGCCCGCAACTATGCCGTCAACTACAGCACGTCCGATACCGCTTGCTCCGCCTGTTACAATAATATTCTTACCTCTGAAATCCATAGTTTTATCCTCCTGTAAAATAATATTTCTATTTATTATATACTCTTTTTCATTGTTTGGGAATAAAAAGTAACCAAAGCCGATTATTTTGCATATATATGCATTCAGGAGGTGTTTTAAATGACCGGAGTTTTCAGAACAGGCCTTTTAAGCTGTATAAAATATATCGAGCTTTGCGGACCATTTGCATTCAGCCATATCAAGGGGTCTTATAAATACCCTGATATTTTCGGAACAGTCGAGTTTTATGAACTTAAAAACGGAGTTTTTATAGTATGGGAAATAAACGGTATACCATTTGGTAAATGGTCTGTACACGGATTCCATATACACGATGGCGTTACCTGCGGCGGCTGTGGAAATGACGCCTTTCCGGAAAGCGGATCACATCTTGATAAATCAAATAACGCCCATCCTTACCACAGCGGTGACCTACCGCCATTATTTTCAAATAACGGATATGCCTTCGGCTCTGTTTTAACCGATCGTATAACAAAAAAAGATATCTTAAACAAAACGATCATAATCCATTCTGCACCAGATGACTTCACGACCCAGCCCTCAGGGAATTCTGGAGAAAAAATCGCCTGCGGAGTCATAACACCAATATAAAAAAATCCCTTATCTTATGATAAGGGATTTTTTATCAGCCTTTAAGCACTTCTTTATTTTTCCAGATATAGTCCACACCTGATATTATTGTAAGCACAACAGAAAGGAGAACAAGCACAAATCCTATTATTCCCGCTGTTGTTCCGCCAAAGCCCATAAGCAGGAAAATAAGAGTTATCATCTGTGTTATGGTCTTTATTTTGCCCCATTTGCTTGCGGCTATAACAATACCCGCCTCAACAGCAATAAGTCTGAAGCCTGAAACTATAAACTCACGGCTTATTATTATTATCACCGCAACTGCACTTAATTCACCAAGGCCCACAAGGGAGATCATAGCCGATGCAACAAGCAGCTTATCAGCAATAGGATCCATAAACTTGCCAAAGTTTGTTACCATGTTCCTGCTTCTTGCGATATAACCGTCAAGCATATCCGTTGCCGAAGCTATAACAAAAATTGCTGTTGCCGCATATCTGTTAAAAGGATAAGGAAAAATACCCGTAAGCAAAACAACAAGGAATACAGGTATCATAACTACCCTGGCTAAAGTCAATTTATTAGCAAGATTCATCTGCATTTACTACCTCTCCCATCAAATCATAATCTCCTGCACCTGTTATAAGAACATCGCAGAAATCACCCGTAAGAAGCTCTTCATCACATTTAGCAAACACCATACCGTCTACATTGGGTGCATCCTTGTAGCATCTTCCTACATAGGTACCATCCTCCGCAAGTCTTCCTTCAATAAGTACCCTTACAGTTCTTCCTATCATATCCTCGCAAACTGCACCCGATATATCCTTCTGCATCTCCATAATTATATCACGGCGTTTTTCTTTTATTTCTTCACCTATCTGCCCGTCCATGATAGCCGCAGGCGTTCCCTCCTCTGCGGAATAAGCAAAGGCACCAAGCTTATCAAAACCCGTTTCTTCAACAAAACGGCAAAGCTCCTCAAACTCTTCTTCCGTTTCTCCCGGGAATCCTGTTATAACCGTTGTTCTGATAGCTATTTCGGGCACAGCCTCTCTTAAATCATCGATACGCTTAACGATTATCT
>SVDG01000049.1 GCA_015057875.1 Lachnospiraceae bacterium
TACTTATTGCCGACGATATATTGCAGGGTCGGTATATTGCCAAAAGCCGCCATGCTGTAGAAAGAAGACAGCGTACCATCCATAAGCGTTTAAGAAACTTTTTATGGGAAATAACACATAACCCCATACTAGAAACATGTCTGCTTCCTGTTGGTGACGGCATCGCCTTATGTTATAAAAAAGAAGAATATGACCCCTCCAGAAAAGGAGAATATGATTATGAATATTAATAAAACCGAACTCCTTGCACCTGCAGGAGATCTGGAAAAACTTAAAATAGCTGTTTTATACGGTGCTGATGCAGTATATATAGGCGGCGAAGCCTATGGTTTAAGAGCTAAAGCCAAAAACTTTGATATTGACACTATGAAAGAGGGTATAGACTTTGCGCACTCTCACGGTGTTAAAGTATACGTAACAGCAAATATATATGCCCACAATGCCGATTTTGACGGTATGGCGGACTATTTTAAAGAAGTAGAAAAAATAGGTGCAGATGCCCTTATAATATCTGACCCAGGAGTTTTTTCTCTCGCAAGGGAAGTTGTTCCCGATATGGAGATACACATTTCCACACAGGCTAACAACACAAATTACAGAAGTGCAAACTTCTGGTATAATTTAGGTGCAAAAAGGGTAGTTATCGCAAGAGAGCTTTCTCTCGGTGAAATAAGCACTATGCGAAACAATATCCCTGATGATATGGATATAGAAGCCTTTATACACGGAGCAATGTGCATTTCCTATTCAGGAAGATGCCTTTTAAGCAATTACCTCAGCGGAAGAGATGCAAACAAAGGTGCATGTGCTCATCCATGCAGATGGAAGTATCACCTTGTTGAGGAAACAAGACCCGGTGAATACATGCCCGTTGTTGAAAACGAAAGAGGCACCTATATATATAATTCCAAAGATCTTTGTATGATAGACCATATACCTGAGCTTATAAATGCAGGTATATATAGTTTTAAGATAGAAGGACGTATGAAAACACCTTTCTATGTAGGTACAGTTGTAAAGGCGTACAGACAGGCAATAGATGACTATATGGCTGATCCTGAGCTTTACGAATCAAAAAAAGCCTATTACATTGAAGAGGTTTCCAAAGCAAGCCACAGAGATTACACAACGGCCTTTTATTTCGGCAAGCCTGATGGAAACCAACAGGTATACACAAATAACTCATATATCCGAGATTATGATTTTATAGGAATGGTGATGGAGGATAGCGATGAGGATGGTTTTGCGGTCGTAATGCAAAGAAACAAATTTGAAAAAGGCGAAACAATAGAAATTATGCCTCAGAAGGGCGAAAGCCTTAAAATGACAGTTAAACTTATGTATAACGAAGAAGGGGAAGAAGTAATATCTGCTCCTCATCCACAGCAGATCCTTAAAGTTAAGTTCCCTGTGCCTGTTAAAAAATTTGATATGTTAAGAAAAGAAACAAAATAATTATATACACTAAGGAGGAAGAATTATGGGATTTTTAGACAAACTTGAAAGTGCAGCAGGTGCAGCAGCATCAAAAGGCAAAGAGGTTGCAGCAGTAACAAAACTCAAAACGTCAATAGCATCAGAGGAAAAAAATATCATCAAAGCTTTTACAGAAATCGGTAAGATCGCATTTGAATCAGCTAAAGATGACCCTGAAAACCCTGTTTATGAGCTTTGCCAGCAGATCAAAAAAGCTCAGGAAAACATCGAAAACCTTAAAGCAGAAATTGAAAAAATCAAAGAATAATTTATCAAAAGGGGCTGTTTTACAGCCCTTTGTATTTCAGTTCCATAAATTTCATTTTATTTATTGCAACATAATAAAAATTTTTCCGTCTATTTTTATGTATTAAAATTAAACTTATAACAGGAGGAAAAAATGAAAAAAAGATTTTTTAGAATGATTTCAACAACACTAATTTGTGCATTATCTTTAACAGGAGGTATTTCGGTCTTTGCTGAAGTTAAAACAAACGAGCCGATGTTAATAGAAGCTATGGAAAATACTTCTGAACTTAATTTTACAAAATATTACGGTAAGGTATCATCACTTGTAAAAGAAGAGGTTGAAAACGGTGCCACAAGCTTAACCATATCTGATGACTATGGTGAGGTTCTTATACTTAACACTAACAAGCCCCAGAAGATTTATGACGCCGAAAACAAAGCATTCATATCACTTGATGACATTAAAGAAGGCGATAATCTTTTTATAATAGTCAACGACAATATTCCTATGACAATGAGTCTTCCACCTATGATAAATAACACCGCTTATATCATTAGAACAAATGATATGATGAACTTAACAGTCGGTATGTTTGATAAAGAGCTTATATCATCAAAAGATGACCTTATGTTAAACATAGCACCCGAAACATTTATAACTGATGTTATGGGCTCAAGGAAAATATTTACTGCAGAGGATATAAAAGATGCACAGTGTGCCGTAGTTTATTCATTCGCTACAATGAGCATTCCCGCACAGACAACACCTGATGCTGTTATTATACTTAAAAATGCCCCCGTAGCCGATGAAAGCTACAACATACCCTTAAGATCAACATTTGAAACTATGGGATATGAGGTCAAATGGACTGCAAACGATAAGCCAATAATTATTGCAAATGCTGATACAACTATTTCCGTTGCTATCGGTAGCAAAATAATAATTATAAATGGCAATGAATATGAACTTAAAAGTGAAGCAGCCTTAATAAACGGTATAACCTTTGTAGACAGCTCAATTTTAAATTTCATCAAATAATAAAAAAGGTCTGTTTTCAGACCTTTTTTTATTTAATACTGATTTCCATATTTACGCCAACTTCTTTAACATTAAGCCTGGACATCATTTTTGCTTTAGCCTTAAGCGAAACACAATGGCAAGGGTAGAGAGTTTCTATTTTATTGCTTTCAAGATATTCCACAGTGTATTTAAGTCTTTCATCATCCTCAAACAAATGGAAACCTCCTATAACTCCGATGATCCTGTCATCTTTACAAATCTTTTTTGCGTATTCGATTATATTGCATATGCCGCAATGAGAACATCCGGTTATAATAAATAATCCGTCCTCATTTTTATAAACAACAGCACTGTCTTCAATAAGATGATCCTCTGTCTTTTTACCGTCGACATGCTTTTCTCCTATTGAATATCTTTTCTCGAAATCACACACTACAGGTACTTCTCCAAGAAAGACAAGATCATCTGTTATATTAAAAGTACCTTTGCAGGGTAAATAGTCTGTAAAACTTTTTATTTCATCCAAAGAGAAAGGTGAGCCAATAAAATTATCCTCAAAAAATTTAGGATCAAAACATTCAGGATGAGAAATAAGCTTTATATTCGAAATATCAAACCTCTCATTTATAAATTTAAGTCCTCTTGTGTGGTCATCGTGACCGTGTGATATAACTATATAATCAAGGCTTCCCAAATCTATGCCCATCTTTTCTGCATTTGATACAACTATGTCAGAATATCCTGTGTCAAAAAGTATTTTCTTTCCACCACATTCAATATAATATGATGCCGCAGGCTCTCCGAGAAAATATTGATCTATATATGTATTGTTATCAACTAATACCTTGAGCTTCACTTTTTTCTCCTCCTGTATTCATAATGACCTCGAAAATTATATATATAAAACTTGTTTCTAATATAAGCTTTTTAAGCTTCATAATATTCACTTTAACATCTCATTATATAATTTTAATAAATATTTAACCATTTTTAAACCCAAAAATGTAAAAAAACCCAAAAAAACACATAAAAAAACAGGTTATTGCTATTGACAATACATTGCAATCTTTATATAATAAAACTGTAACAAAAATGTAACAAATAACATTGGGGGTTTGCGAAAATGCATTTTCACAACTTCAACTACAAATCTTTACTGATTGGTGCCGCTATTTCTTTAATAGCCTGCACACCTGTTTTTGCAGCAGTAAGGGGTGTAGTTACCGGCAATGGAGTTAACTTAAGAAGCGGTGCTTCTGCAGAATATGAGGTCATAGCAAAAGTTGATTCAGGAAAAGTTCTTGAGGTCACTGCAAAAGACGGAAGCTGGTATCAGGTAGTTGCTAACGAGCAGCAAGCTTACATATCAGCTGATTATTTTGATATCACTGAAGCTGACGGAACAGCAAACGATGTTGATGTAAATGTAAGACATCTTCCTACAACTTCATCAGTATCTGTGGCAAAAATCAATTCAGGTGATACTGTTGTTATTACAGGACAGACTGCTGACTGGTATCAGGTAAGACGTCAGAACGGCGATACAGCTTATATCTACAAAACTTTTATTGAAAGTGAAGGATCTGACCTTATTCCTATACTTGAAGAAACTTCTATCGCTTCAGTTTATGCCGTAGTTTCATCAAACACAGGTATCAACTTAAGAGTAGAGCCTACAACATCAAGCGATATTATAACTGTTCTCCCTTTAAATACAGTTGTTGATGTTATTGAAACAGGTAAGGAATGGGCAAAAGTTGAAACACAGACAGGTGTTGTCGGCTACCTTAATAATGAATTTATCGAAATCAAAATTGGAGAAGCTCCTGATTCGTCATATACAGGAACTCTTGGTGAACAGGTAGTTCAGTATGCAAAACAGTTCCTCGGCACACCTTATTCATGGGGAGGAACAAACCTTTCAGGCGGAGTTGACTGTTCAGGCTTTGTTTATTCTGTAATGAATTATTTCGGTGTATCTCTTAACAGAGCATCATATCATATGGTAAATAACGGAAACCATATTTCAAAAACAGACCTTATGCCAGGCGATCTTGTTTTCTTTGATACAACAGGAGTAAATGACGGCAATATCTCTCATGTAGGTATTTACATTGGTAATGATGAAATTATCCACTCATCATCATCAAAGAAAACATGGGGTGTAACCATCAATTCTCTTTCAGAAAGCTATTACACAAGAACTTATGTAACTTGCAGGAGAGTATTAAGTGAATAATTAAAAACGCATACCGGATGGTATGCGTTTTTTTTGATATTTTATTCCGCCATAACGTCTTTCATATTATAAAGTCCGTTTTTCTTACCGGCAAGGAATTTAGATGCTTTAACAGCACCTACAGCAAATATATCTCTTGAAAGAGCTGTATGGCTTATTGTGATTATCTCATCTTTTCCAGCAAAAACAACATCGTGTTCACCAACGATAGTTCCGCCTCTTAATGCAGAAATACCAATTTCATTTCTTTCTCTCTTTTTTCTTACCTTTGTTCTGTCGTAAATGTATTCCATCTTGTTATCAAGGGCACTGTTTATCTCATCTGCTATGGTTACAGCAGTTCCGCTGGGTGAATCAAGCTTCTGATTATGGTGTTTTTCAACTATTTCAATATCAAAATTTGAATCATACAGAGCTTCCGCCGCACGTTTAACAAGGTCAAAAAGTAAGTTTACACCTATGGACATATTTGCTGATTTGACTACAGCTGTTTTTTCGGATACTTCTTTAACTCTTACAAGCATCTCATCACTTAAGCCTGTTGTACATAATACAACGGGAAGACATTTTTCTTCTGCGTAATCAAGAAGGGCAGGTATTGCGGCTGCAGTTGAAAAATCAACGATCACATCTGCTTCAATATCACAGTCCTTAATATCCGTAAAAGTAGGGTAGTCTCTTGTTATTTCAAAGGCATCAACTCCCGCAACTATAGTGCAGTCGTTATCCTCGTTTATAATGTTTTCAACGACTTTTCCCATTCTTCCACCGGCACCGTAAATAATTATCCTTATCATAAAATCTTCTCCTTATCTGAAAACAGGGAGGCTTCACCTCCCTGTAGATTATTTTATTAAACCGTATTTCTCAAGTGTTGCTTTAAGCTTGTTATAATTATCTTCTTCCATAGTTGTAAGAGGTCTGTGGCAAGGGCCAACATTCATTCCCATCATATTCATAGCTGCTTTGACCGGTATAGGATTTACCTCAAGGAATAGGGCATTTGCAAGCTCAAGATATTTAAGCTGAAGCTCCCTTGCACCTTTTGCATCGCCGTCAACAAATCTATGTACCATCTCGCTTGTTTCTTTAGGAAGGATGTTTGCAAGAACGCTGATAACACCAATCCCGCCAACAGAACAGCAGGGGATGATCTCATCATCATTTCCTGAATAAATATCAAAACCGGGGCATAACGCCGCTATTTTTGTAACATTACCGATATTTCCGCTTGCTTCTTTTATGCCAACAATATTTTTAACCTTTGAAAGCTTTTCGCAGGTTTTAGGTTCGATGTTAAGACCTGTTCTTCCGGGTACATTGTAAAGGATAATAGGAATATTAACAGATTCAGCAATAGCTGTATAATGCTCTACAAGGCCTTTCTGAGTAGTTTTATTGTAGTAGGGTGTTACTATAAGCAAACCGTCTGCACCGGCTTTTTCACAGCCCTGTGCAAGTGCAATAGCGTGTTCTGTAACATTACTTCCCGCACCACCAATAACGGGGATACGTTTTTTTGCAGTTTCTGCTGCAACTCTTACACACTCAAGCTGATCCTCATCGCTTAAAGTTGAAACCTCTCCGGTAGTTCCGCAAATAATAAGTGCATCTGTTCCGTTTTCAATATGGAATTCAACAAGTTCTCTAAGCTTTTCAAAATTTACACTACCATCTTCGTGGAAAGGGGTAACAAGGGCAACGCCTGAACCTACAAATAATGACATACTTCCAACCTCCTATGATTACTGCATTTCTTTAATAAGTAATTCTGCTATCTGAACAGCATTTGTTGCTGCACCTTTTCTGATGTTATCGGCAACTACCCAGAAGTTTATGCCGTTATCAACACTTTCATCTCTTCTAACTCGTCCTACATAAACATCATCGTGTCCTGTTGCATTAAGGGCGAGGGGATATACATTTGATGAGGGGTCATCCTCAAGAATAATACCGGGAGCCTCTTTAAGGGTTGTTTTAACATCCTCGACCTCGACAGGGTTATCAAACTCTACGTTTACACTTTCGCTATGGCTGTTAAATACAGGAACTCTTACAGCAGTAGCTGTTATTTTAAGATCATCCTTGTGGAGTATCTTTCTAGTTTCCCAGATCATTTTCATTTCTTCTTTAGTATACCCGTTATCCATAAATACATCAATATGCGGCAAGCAGTTACTTGCTATTGAATAAGGGAATTTCTTAGGTTCTTCACCCTTAAGCCCGTTTTCAAGGTCATTCCAGCCCGCAACACCTGCACCGGATACAGCCTGATATGTAGAATAAACGATACGTTTGATGCTGTATTTATCATCAAGAGGTTTTAATGCAACAACAGCCTGGATTGTTGAGCAGTTAGGGTTTGCAATAATACCTTTATTCCATTTAATATCTTCAGGATTTACCTCAGGAACAACAAGAGGAACCTCAGGGTCCATTCTCCACTGTGAGCTGTTATCAACAACAACGCATCCTTTAGCCGCCGCAATGGGAGCAAATTTTTCGCTTGTTGAACCGCCTGCTGAAAAAAGCGCGATATCTATAGGCTTATCAAATGAGTTTTCTGTAAGCTCTTCAACTATGTATTCCTTGCCTTTAAAAGTAACAGTGCTTCCCGCAGAGCGTTTTGAAGCCATTACATAGAAGTTATCAATAGGGAGATCCTTTTCCTCAAGTACCTTTAAAAATGTTCTTCCTACCATGCCTGTAGCACCTACTACAGCAAGATTGATTTTTTTCATTATAAAACCACTCCTAAAATATATTATGCCATATTGCATTTTATTGCTTTAAATACTATCAACCCAAAAAAAGCCGGCCTCGCGCCAGCTAAAGCTCATCCGTAAACATACAGATAAACAAAAAGTAGCGCTCCATCATGTAATGATGACAGTCAAACGGCTATTTACCGCCAAACCAGCAGAAACATAAAAGGGTATGTTTCAACTTCGGCACCGTTTCCTTTCGGTATGCATCGTCTGCCCCCTTAAGCATCTGCATATCTAATAATAAAAAGTGCACCTCTACCAAGTATTTTTTATATGCTATCATTAAACAAGGACATTGTCAAATAGTTTTGCACTTTAACACGCTATTTTAGTGATTATGAATATTTATCACTCCTAAAGGAAAGATTAACTATATATTTTTATGCAGGAGTTGAGTGATATGGGATCAAAAAAAGAAAAGCCAATGACCCCCGAAGATATTCTTAAACTTGAAATAGCTGAGGAGCTTGGTCTTGATGAAAAGGTAAAACAAAAAGGCTGGAAAAGCCTTACTTCAAAAGAAAGCGGCAAAATAGGAGGCATAATGTCAGCAAGGATGAAAAACAATAATTAACTTGTACCGTTATCTGCTTATATGATATATTTTAATATATCTTTAAAAGCTGGTGATCATTATTAAACCAATATGTTATGTAATAGGTGCATCTGATACAGACGAAATCTACATTGATAAAAATAAAGAGTGTTTTATTATAGCTGCTGATGGCGGACTTAAAACATTAAATAAGCAGGGGATAACCCCTGATATAATAGTTGGCGACTTCGATTCTCTAGGATATAAGCCTGAAGGAAAAAATGTTATTTACCATAAACCCGAAAAAGATGATACTGACACTATGCTTGCCGTAAATGAAGGCCTTGAAAGAGGTTTTGATACATTTATTCTTTATGGATGCATGGGAGGACGATTTGATCACACATTTGGCAATATACAGGTTTTAGGGTATATAGCTGAAAAAGGGGCTCACGGATTTATAATAAGTGGCAGACAGATAATAACCGTAATAAAAAACAGCTCAATATCTCTTATGCCTTACGAAGAAGGATATATATCTGTTATAAGTCTTATGGGTACAGCTTATGGAGTGACCGAAAAAGGGCTTAAATACAGCCTTGATAACGCTAAGCTTGAACCCTTTACAACTTTAGGTATAAGTAATGAGTTCACAGGTAAAACTGCTACAATTTCTGTTGAAGACGGTGTACTTGCAATAATGTGGAACAGCAGTGCGGAAAACATGATCAATAATTATTTAAACCCGAAGAAATAATATATTCTTCGGGTTTAATATTAGCAAAATATAAATGTTCTAAACTCCAAATCGTGTTATCAGCGCAACTATCAACACAAGAATGCCTCCGATCCTGCATCCTAGTTTAAGCTTTTTATGATCCAAATGATCCCATATTTCAGGCCATACGGGATTAATAACAAAAGTTAATCCGTAAATTATCCATGCTATATTTGTAAAAATGCCTATCTTTGTAATATTGGCAAAAATGAAGCTGATAATAAGGATACCTATGCATATCCCAAACTGTTTCCTAAAAGTTAGATTTTTCATTACATCAAGCCTCCTTTTACTTACAATTCAGATATTTCATTTAACTTAATTATACAATAAAACTACATAAAATTACAACAATCATAAAATTACGGCAGATATATCATAAAAAATGGATATGATACAAAACTAATTGCATTACAATTACATTTAATGTATAATGTTATGTTGATTTAAGGTGGTGAATATTATGGAAGCTTACGAAAGCTTTGCATCAGTTTATGATATATTTATGGATGACGTGGACTATGATATGTGGCTTGATTACATAAAAGATATCTGTAAAAAAGAAGGGCTTACACCAAAGCTTGGACTTGACCTTGGATGCGGGACCGGAAATATGACACACCTCCTTGTAAAAGAAGGCATTGATATGATAGGTATAGATATTTCAGAACAGATGCTTTCAGAGGCAACAAAAAAAGCTAAAACCGATGGCCTTGATATACTCTATCTTCTGCAGGATATGAGAGAGTTTGAGCTTTATGGCACAGTTGACCTTATAATCAGCCTTTGCGACAGCCTTAATTACATTACAGAGGCAGATGAGCTTTTAGAGGTTTTCAGGCTGGTTAACAACTACCTTGACCCCGGAGGTTTATTTATATTTGATCTTAACACCGAATATAAGTTTAAAAACGTTCTTGGTGATAATACATTCTCATACACAACGGATGATGCAGCCTATATATGGGAAAACTGTTATGACGAAGAAGAAAAAATCAACGAATACTATGTAAATTTTTTTATAAAGGATAATAATACAGATAAATATACCCGTTTTGAAGAATTCCACTATGAAAAGTCTTATTCAATAGAAGAAGTAAAAGAACTTATCAGTAAAGCAGGACTTGAGTTTGTTGCTGTATATGATGCTTTCACATTTGATGAGCCAAAGGATGACAGCACAAGGATTTATTTTGTGGCAAGAGAAAAGGGTAAAAGCAAATAAACGGAGGATAAATAATGGAAGATTATCTTGTAAGAGGCACCGCCGCAGGCGGATATATAAGAGCCTTTGCAGCTTATACTAAAAAAACAGTACAGACAGCATGCGATCATCATAACACAACACCCGTAGCAACAGCAGCACTTGGACGTATGCTCACTGCAGCGGCTATGATGGGCTCAATGCTTAAAAGTGAAAAAGACATTGTAACACTTCAGATACGAAGCCTCGGCCCCTTACAGGGTATTGTAGCAACAAGTGACAGCCATTCAAGAGTAAAGGGCTATGTATTTAATCCAAATGTAGATATTCCCGTAAAATATCCCGGAAAGCTTGACGTTGGCGGAGCAGTAGGAGAGGGCTATATGAGTGTTACAAAGGATATTGGTTTAAAAGAGCCTTATTCCGGACGTATTCAGCTTGTATCAGGCGAAATAGCAGAGGACCTTACTTATTATTTTTCCGCATCAGAGCAGACTCCTTCATCAGTTGGTTTGGGTGTTCTTGTTGACACCGATCTAAGCATCAAACAGGCGGGGGGCTTTATAATTCAGCTTCTGCCCGGTGCACCCGATTCAGTTATTACTGACCTTGAAAACCGTCTTTCAGGCATTCCTTATGTAACAAATATGCTTGATGACGGAATGACACCTGAAGAGATTTTAGGAGAAATACTTAAAGGTATGGACCTTAAATTAAGCGAAGAAAGATCCCCCATAGAATATTTCTGCAACTGTTCAAGAGCCCGTGTTGAAAAAGCACTTATAAGCATCGGTCGTGAAGAGCTTACAAAAATAATCGAAGAGGACAAAAAAGCCGAGCTTAACTGCCATTTCTGCAACCAGAAATACAGCTTTACAGAAGAAGAGCTCAGAGCTCTTTTAGCAGAGGCTACACGATAACTTTTTTAACATGAGAGGGGTGGTGACTTATCAAGCATAATTTCGCACTGGCTGTAAAAGCCATAATTATAAAAGATGAAAAAATACTTGTACTTTACCGTTCAAAAAAAGAAATGGCTAAAAGTATGGTAAATAAAAGAGAAAGCTGTGACCTGCCCGGAGGCGGTGTACGTTTTTACGAAACCAGCATGGATGGGCTCAACAGGGAGGTTTATGAAGAAACAAGGCTTAAAGTAAAGGTTCTTGATCTTTTCAGCTTCTTTGATGTATTAAGGCCTAACCTTCATCTTTCCCTTGTAACGTATTTATGCGAGTATGAGTCCGGCGAACTCTCTTTAAGCTGGGAACACGACAGACATGAATGGATAGGCAGGGATGATATAGATTCAAGCAATCTGCCCGAATGGATGAAACGAGATTTCAGAAAAGCTTTCCAGAAATACTTCGAGTTAAAACAATAACTATATAATACATAAAAATTTATTCAAAAACACTTATGAAAGGATGATAACATTGGCACAGAATCCTATAGTTACAATGGAAATAAATAATGGCGGTACTATAAAAATAGAGCTTTATCCCGATATAGCACCAAACACAGTAAACAACTTCATCTCTCTTGTAAAAAAAGGCTTTTATGACGGAATAATATTCCACAGAGTAATTAAAGGCTTTATGATACAGGGAGGAGATCCCAAAGGAACAGGTGTTGGCGGCCCCGGATACTCAATAAAAGGTGAGTTCTCAAAAAACGGCTTCCCCAACAAACTCAAACATACAGAAGGTGTTATTTCAATGGCAAGAAGTATGATGCCTGATTCAGCAGGCTCACAGTTCTTTATTATGCAC
>SVDG01000050.1 GCA_015057875.1 Lachnospiraceae bacterium
AACTTGCTGAAGAATTCAATATCACAGATATTCCTTTTGAGGGTGCAAACCTTGAACACAAGATCGATGACCTTTCACCTTCAATCGTAAGAAACAATAATAAATGTATCCTTTGCCGCCGCTGTGTAGCTGTTTGTCAGAAAGTTCAGAAGACAGGCGTTATCCAGGCTAAAGGCAGAGGTTTCAAAACAAGCATCGGTTCAATTTATGACAAATCACTTAATGATGTTGCTTGTATCATGTGCGGTCAGTGTATCAACGTTTGTCCCGTTGGTGCTTTAACAGAAAAAGACCATATCACAAGAGTTTGGGATGCTATCAAAGACCCTGATAAATATGTTGTATTCCAGACAGCTCCTGCTGTAAGGGCAGCCCTCGGCGAGGAATTCGGTATGCCTATGGGTACACCTGTAACAGGTAAAATGGTTGCGGCTATAAAAGAGCTTGGCGTTGACAAAGTATTTGATACAAACACAGCAGCTGACCTTACGATTATGGAAGAGGGTACAGAGCTTCTCGGAAGGATCCAGAACGGCGGAAAGCTTCCTATGATCACATCATGCTCACCCGGATGGATCAAATACTGTGAAAGCTATTTCCCTGAATTCATCCCCAACCTTTCAAGCTGTAAGAGCCCTCACACAATGCTTGGTGCAGTGCTTAAATCTTACTATGCTAAAAAAGAGGGTATCGACCCTAAGAATATGTATGTTGTATCAGTTATGCCTTGTACAGCTAAAAAATATGAGATCGACAGACCTGAAATGGAAGTTGACGGCTTAAGAGACGTTGATGCAGTTCTTACAACAAGAGAGCTTGCAAGGATGATCAAACAGTCAATGGTTGATTTCAAGGCCCTTGATGATGCTACTCCTTTTGATAATCCTATGGGCGAGGCTTCAGGTGCTGCTGTTATCTTCGGAACAACAGGCGGCGTTATGGAGGCTGCATTAAGAACAGTTGGCGAGATAATCAAAGGCTCACCCCTTGAAGATATCGATATCAAGGTTGTAAGAGGTGCTGAAAGTATCAAAGAGTTTGAGATCGCTCTTCCTTCAGTTACACTTAAAGGCTGTGTAGTAAGCGGAACTGGCAACGCTAAAAAAGTGCTTGAGGCTGTTAAAGCAGGAGAGAAAGAGTATCATTTCATCGAGGTCATGGGTTGCCCCGGCGGCTGCGTAATGGGCGGTGGACAGCCTATAGTTGATGCAAGAACAAAGAGAGAGGTAGACGTATTTGCTCTCCGTGCCGGTGCTCTTTATGAAGAGGATAAGAATGCTACATTCAGATTATCTCATAAGAACCCTTATGTTCAGGCATTCTATGATGAATACGCTACAGAGGGTGCAAACGGACACACAGCACATCATCTCCTTCACACAACATATACTGAAAGAGAGCAGTACCCTGCAGACCTTTTAACAAAACCTTCATTCGGCCTTAAAGATTGATGAAAATTTTGTTCAAAAGATATATTGCTTTTTTTGATAAAAGTATATTATAATGATTAAAGAGCTTTATATGACCGGCGGTAGTGGAATAAACCACAGGGGAGTATAAAGCGTAAAAGCCGACCGCCTGGGCAGATATGATTTGCTCAGGTGGTTTTTTTATTAAGGCTTTTGAGCAGATGCATATTCTAAAAATAATTGTTGTTTTGTTTTTAGTAATAGGAGGAAAAGAAAATGGAAAAATTTTTAACAGACATTGAAATTGCACAGCAGGCAAAAATGGACGTTATCAACACTATCGCTGATAAGCTTGATATCCCTGATGAGTATGTTGAAAACTATGGCAAATACAAAGCTAAAGTTGACTATCGTTACCTTCAGAATGAGCTTAAAGATAACAAGGATGCTAAACTTATCCTTGTAACAGCTATTAACCCCACACCTGCAGGCGAGGGTAAAACAACAACAACTATCGGTCTTGGCGATGCTTTATCATCTATGGGTAAAAAGACAGTTATCGCTTTAAGAGAGCCCTCATTAGGCCCTGTTTTTGGCGTTAAGGGTGGTGCTGCCGGCGGCGGATATGCACAGGTAGTTCCTATGGAAGATATCAACCTTCATTTCACAGGCGACTTCCACGCTATTGGTGCCGCAAACAACTTACTTGCTGCTATGCTTGATAACCATATCCATCAGGGTAACGAGCTTGATATCGATGTTAACCAGGTAGTATGGAGAAGAGCAGTTGATATGAACGACAGACAGCTTCGTAACATAGTAAGCGGCCTTGGCGCAAAGGTTGACGGTGTTCCCCGTGAGGATGGCTTTGATATTACAGTAGCATCAGAAATTATGGCTATCTTCTGTCTTTCAAACGATATAACAGACCTTAAAGACAGACTTTCAAAAATAATCGTTGCTTATAACAGAAAAGGCGAGCCTGTTACAGCAGGTCAGCTTAAAGCAGAGGGTGCAATGGCAGCACTACTTAAAGATGCCCTTAAACCCAACCTTGTTCAGACATTAGAGCATACACCTACATTCATCCACGGTGGTCCTTTCGCTAACATTGCTCATGGCTGTAACAGCGTTATTGCAACAAAAATGGCAACAAAATTAGCAGACTATGTAGTTACAGAGGCAGGCTTCGGTGCTGACCTTGGTGCAGAAAAATTCCTTGATATCAAATGCAGGATGACAGGTTTAAAACCCAGTGCAGTTGTTATCGTAGCTACAGTTAAGGCTCTTAAATATAACGGCGGTATCAAAAAAGACCAGCTTGCGGCTGAAAACCTTGAAGCACTTGAAAAAGGTATTCCTAACCTTCTTAAACATGTTGAAAACATCACAGAGGTATTTGGTCTTCCCGCAGTTGTTGCTATCAACCGCTTCCCTACAGATACAGAGGCTGAGCTTGCCCTTATCAGAGAAAGATGTAATGCTCTCGGCGTAAATGTTGCTCTTTCAGAAGTTTGGGGCAAGGGTAGCGAAGGCGGAAAAGAGCTTGCTGAAGAAGTTCTTAAGCTTGTTGAGAAAGAAAGCGAGCTTAAATTTACATACGACCTTGATATGCCTATCAAAGAGAAAATTGCACAGATTGCTAAAAAGGTTTACGGTGCAGATGGTGTAGATTTCCTTCCTAAAGCAGAGAAGGAGATCGAAAGATTTGAGAAGATCGGTTTCGGCAATGTTCCTATCTGTATGGCTAAAAACCAGTATTCACTTACAGATGATGCTGCAAAACTTGGCAGACCTACAGGCTTCAGAGTAACAGTAAGAGATATCACAGTTTCTGCAGGTGCAGGCTTCCTTGTAGCTCTTACAGGTTCTATCCTTAAAATGCCTGGCCTTCCCAAAGTTCCCGCGGCAGTTAACATCGATGTTGATGAAAACGGCGTTATCACAGGCTTATTCTAATTATTAAGGAGGTTCCTTTTATGGCTGTTATAAAAGGAAAACCGGTTGCGGATAGTATTACTGCGGCCATAAGGGAAAAAACTGAAGAATTAAAAAATAACGGCATTGTTCCCCTCCTCACTATTGTGAGGGTGGGGGAACGTGGCGATGATATTGCTTACGAAAGAGCTGCGTTAAAAAGAATGGAAATGTGCGGCATAGCTGTAAGTAAGGTTGAACTTCCTGCAGATATAACACAGGCTGATTTTGAAAAAGAGCTTGTTGCGGCTAACGAAAGTGATTGTGACGGAATACTTCTTTTTATGCCTCTTCCAGACCAGCTTGACGAAAGCAGAATAAGAAAAACAATAAGTCCTGAAAAGGACGTTGACGGAGTAAACCCTGTTAACAGTGCTAAATTATATGAAGGCGATAAGACAGGTTTTGTTCCCTGTACAGCTCAGGCTGTTATTGAAATGATAGAACACTATGGTATTGAAACAGAGGGCAAAAAGGCTGTTGTTTTAGGCAGGAGCCTTGTTATAGGACGCCCTGTTTCAATAATGCTTACAGATAAAAACGCAACAGTTACCGTGTGCCATAGCAGAACAAAGGAAATTGAAAATGTAACGGCTGCGGCGGATATAGTTGTTGCGGCAATGGGAAGAAGTAAAATAGTTAAGGCTGACTGGATAAAGAAGGGTGCGGCCCTTTTTGATGTTGGTATAAATGTTGATGAAGACGGTAATATGACAGGTGATATCGATTTTGAGTCCTGCGAGCAAAAGGCTGGTTATATAACACCCGTTCCTGCAGGAGTTGGCGGTGTTACAACATCTGTTCTTGCTAAACAGGTACTTAAAGCGTGTATGTTAAGGCATGGCATTCAGGAGGTTTTATGAGCATGATCTCAGCGATAAGGGAATCTGCGAGGGAATTTAAAAAACTTCCTTCTTTAACGGGAGCGGCACTTATGAGTGCCCTTCATATGATCCTTGGATACTGCAAAATAGTTATAAGTACGGTTTTTGAGATAAGGTTTGCATTCCTTGCCCTTGGTGTTGCCGGTATGCTTTATGGCCCGGTTGTAGCAGGTGTGGTAGGGGCCATCGGAGATATACTTGTTTTCATTATAAGACCCAACGGTTTTTTCTTCCCGGGCTTTACTTTTAACGAGTTTGTGTATGGCTTTGTTTTCGGATTGTTCTTTTATAAAAAACGAGTAACGGTCAAAAGGATAATTGCGGCAAAGCTTACCTTAAGTGTGCTTATAAATATCATACTCACACCTATCTGGCTTAATATGATGTATGGCTCTGAGCTTTTTGCAATTCCAAGACTTATAAAAGCAGTAGTGTCTTTTCCGGCAGAATGTGTTATACTGTATTTTATAATGACAACGGCTCAGAAAGTGAGAGACGGACAAAAAAACAGATAATGAGAGGAAAAAGATATGCTTTGTAAAGAAAATGTTGATGTATTTGTAAGAGTAACTGCGGCAAAAGTGCCTGCTCCCGGTGGTGGTGCTGTTGCGGCTTTAGTTGCAGCTCTTGGCACAGCTTTAGGCTCAATGTGTGCTAACTATACAAAGGGTAAAAAGGACTATGCAGAATTTGATGCAGAGTATGACAGAATACTTAAAATGAATGAGGAACTCCAGGAAAGACTTCTCAGCTATATCGATGGTGATGCAGAAGGCTTCCTTCCTGTGATTGAGGCTATGAAGATGAAGGCTGAAACAGAGGAAGAAAAAGCTAAAAAAGAAGAGGCTTTACAGCTGGCTTACAAAGGAGCCATTGAAGTGCCTCTTAATATAATCGGCTGCTGTTATGATGCAGGTCTTATGCTTGATGAATTATCTCACCATACAACACCTGCTGTGTTAAGTGATATTGCTGTTGCTGTGCAGATGATAAGGGCGGCAATAAATGCGGCGTATGTTAATGTGCTTGTAAATATCAAAGAAGTAAAGGACAGAGAATTTGGTGCTCTTGTTTTTGAAAAAATGGATTTCTGTATGCAGGCGACTCTTACTCTTTGCGATACTATTTTCTGGGATGTACTTAATAATCTTTAATTTTTTATGGCCTCCGCTTTGCGGAGGCTTTTCTTAATTTGACGTAAATAGTTTAAGGGTGTATACTTTCATAAATGATCGGGAGGTGCGTATTTTGGATAAAAAAGAAATGGTGTCAAAGGTTGCAGGTACGGCAAGCAAGTATTCGGGTGCCATAAAATATGTTCCTAAAGTTAAAAAAGGTGTTACTATCGTGAAAGATGCAAAAAAGAATAAAGGTAAACTTACAAAGAAAAAAGTGGAATGGATAGCGGCCGCTGTCTTTGTTATGGGCTGTTTTGTTAAGAGGATACTTAAATACTGATTCGGAGGAAAAGATGGGAGATAACTTGAATTTAGAAAATGCCGCTGAAAATGCGGCGGAAGAAAAGAATACATCTAAGTTTAAGCTTAAAATCATTATAGGGATTGTTATTGTGGCGGTCATTGCGGCAGTTGTTTTTCTTATGCCTGAGCAAAAGACAATAAATGTTAAGGAAAAACCTGTTGTATATGTTAAGGATAATGCTTTATATATGTTTGATAAAAAAGGTGAAACAAAGCTTGCTGATAACATGGGAAATCCTGCTATGTATTCAAATTTCTTTTTTGGATACGGAAATACATATAACGAGGATAACAGCGTAATGTATTTTCAGTCAGATATAACGGAAATGGGAACATATACATTATCAAGGGTATCAACAACTGACTTTAACGGCGTTGAAAAGATAGATACAGATGTTATCACATATAATATAAGCGATGATGGAACAAAAGCAGCTTATATAAAAATGAATAACAACGGATTTTCGCTATATTCTTATGATGGTAAAGGCTCATACGTTATCCGCGAAAACATCGGAATAAACGATTATTATTTTCAGCTTACCGGTGACGGTGAGCAGATATATTATCTTGAGCAAACTGATGATGGAACACTTGACTGTATAAAGGTGAATACGGATGGAAGCGGAAGAACTGTTGCAGCTGAAGATATTGATGAGTTTGCCCTTATGGAGGGTAAACAGCTTATTTACGGCAGATACAGAGATGACGGCACCGGAGAGCTTTATTCTCTTGATAAAAAAGGTAATGAAAGCCTTATTGCTGATGAAATGGCGGGAATAAGCTTTTTTGAAAGTAATGAAGGCTGTGTTTTCCTTGAAGAGGGTATTAAAAACATTGATATATGGGATGTTGTTGTAGACGATATGGCTGAAACCGATAAAAATATGCAGCCGCCGCTTTTTGCGGATTATGGACACGAAAGGCAGGACGAATACCTTGCCGCAAGTGATGAATACCTGAGGAAGCAGACGAGGGATGCTGTGCGTAAGCAGATCGAAGAAGAAAGATATACAGGCCTTGGCTATACACTTTATAAATATGACGGAAAAAAGATAACTAAGCTTGCGGAAAATGTTGTCGACGTTATTGTTTTTGGTAAGGAAGGCGAGTATATACTTATAGATAAAGCAGACTATACAGAAAACGGTTATAAGATCCTTCTTTCAGAACTTACGGATATAAGTTATATACCCTATATGTATGCTTATTATGACGGTGCAGACAAAACCTTTATTATAAGCGGGGACATTATGGCACCCATTGAATACGAGGATGTTGATATTCAGGCTTCCGTTTATGATGAACAGTCGGGTAATCTTATGTTTGCAAAGGATGTTGATTCAAACGGTGTGTTCAACCCCATAGTTGTAGAGATGGATAAGGGGGAGGTTGCAAAATACTCTTATATAGAAGACAGAGTGAACTTTGCACACTTTTATGGAAACGGTAAATTTGCCTATGTAAGCATCGGTGGAAAACTTATAACTCTTGATAACGGAAACACGCTTATGCACGATGAAAATGTAAGCTTTATGGTTACTGATAAAGAAGATGAAGCAATATACTATATTAGTGATATGTCTGTTGAGGATTATACAGGAAGCTTATGCGTGCTTAAAAATGGGCAGGTAAGCGTTGTTGATAAAGGAGTAAGCTATGTTTCGGCTATCGAAAACGGAAGAGTAGTATATATCAAAAACTATGATGAAGCTTCCGGATTAGGCGATATTTATATTTATGATAACGGTAATGCCAAGGTCATTGCTAAAAATGCATCTTGTGTTATGGATATGAATTGATTTATATTGAGGATCCCGGAGAGGAGTATCTCCGGGGTTTTTAGTTTTTTGTTGGTTTGAATAGAAATATGGTGTATAATATTTATATATTTTTTTGTACGGGGTGCAGATATGGTATATGAAAGCTTTTCGGCCGATGAAACTAAGGCATTGGGAGAAAAAATAGCACAAAGCGCAAAAGAAGGCTCAGTTTTTTGTTTAAGCGGAGATCTTGGAGTAGGTAAGACTGTTTTTACAAAGGGCTTTGCAGCTGGATTGGATGTTGATGAATATATAACAAGCCCAACTTTTACTATTGTAAACGAGTATGAGGGAAGGCTTAAGTTTTATCATTTTGATGTTTACAGAATAACAGACCCTGATGAGCTTTTTGATATAGGCTTTGAGGAATATATTTACGGCAATGGGGTATGCCTTATCGAATGGGCAGAAATAGTTAAGGAAGATATCCCGGATGGTGCCATATGGATAACTATTGAAAAAGACCTTGAAAAAGGACTTGATTACAGAAGGATAACGGTAGAAGGTGGAACGCTATGAAAATACTTGCGATAGACACAACGGGCGTTGCGGCTTCAGCGGCAGTTGTAAGCGATGGAAAACTTCTGGCAGAAGAGGTGCTTAATTATAAGCTTACGCATTCCCAGACGATAATGCCGCTTGTTGACGATGTGCTTAAAAAAACGGAAACAGACCTTAAAACCGTGGACTACATTGCCTGCAGTGAAGGCCCAGGGTCATTTACAGGTTTAAGGATAGGAGCCGCAACGGCAAAGGGGCTTGCGTTGGGGCTTAACAAAAAAATCATAACAGTACCTACGCTTGATGTTCTTGCATACAATATTTTCGGAACAGAAAATATCATCTGTCCCATAATGGATGCAAGAAGGGCTCAGGTGTATTCAGCTTTTTATTGCTGGGAGGGCGACCAGCTTAAAAGGCTTAGCGACTATATGGCAGTGAGCATAGATGTTATTGTCGAAAAGGCACTTGAATTTAACAAAAAAGTAATTTTTTTAGGAGACGGTGTAGCTGTAAACAGGGCAAAGCTTGAGGGAAACGAAAGCTTTTTTATGGCACCTGCATCCCTTATGATACAAAAGGCTTCTTCTCTTGCTGTTGCGGCAGAGGTTAAAGCTTTAAAGGGCGAGGCTATAAACGGTTCCGATTTTGAGGTCATGTATTTAAGAAAATCTCAGGCGGAAAGAGAAAGAGAAGAAAAACTTGCCGCTGAGGAGGATAAAAAATGATCGAAATCGTGGACATGAACAGGTTCCATATTGACGGCGTTGTTGAAGTTGAAAACGCTACATTTCATATTCCGTGGACAAAGGAAGATTTTGAAAAAGAGATAAAAGAAAACAATATGGCAGTCTACAAGGTAGCACTTGATGACGGTAAGCCTGTTGGCTATGCGGGTATGTGGCATATAGTTAACGAGGGACACATAACCAATGTAGCCGTGCATGAAAACTACAGAAAACAGGGCATAGGCGAAAAACTTATTGATGCTCTTTTTGAAGTAGCCAACGAAAGAGAAATGATAGGACTTACCCTTGAAGTAAGGATAAGCAACATGGCGGCACAGAAGCTTTATACAAAAAAAGGCTTCAAGCCTGAGGGCTTCAGGAAAAACTATTATCAGGATACAAAAGAAGATGCTGTTATAATGTGGAAGTATTTTGAGTTTTACGAGGATTATGACAGCGTTAAGGATTAAAAAGAGTAAGGAGGAATAATATGCTCGAAAAAAGAGAACTCCATTACACAGAACTTAGCAATATATGCGACCCTTCGGGGTTTGGTTTTAAAACAACAGATGAGCTTTTACCTCTTGAGGGTATCATCGGTCAGGACAGGGCTGTAAAGGCCTTTGACTTCGGCTTAAGAGTAAAGTCAAAGGGCTATAATATTTATATGTCGGGTCCTTCCGGTGTAGGTAAAACTACTTATGCAAAGCTGAGTACTCAGAAAATAGCCGAAACCGAAAAAGTACCCTATGATTGGTGCTACGTTTATAATTTTGATACACCAAGAACTCCCCAGTCCCTGCGCTTTAAGCCCGGTATAGGCAGACAGTTCAGAGATGACATGGCTGATCTTGTTGATACATTCAATGCTGAGATCCCCAAAGCTTTTTCGACGGAACAGTATGAAAAGGATAAGGCACAGCTTTTAAAAAGCTATGATGACAAAAAAGAGGAAGTCATGGCCAATATGTCAAAAATGGCGGAGGAGTATGGCTTCAGCATAAAAACAACAAACAGCGGAATGTATTTTATGCCTGTTATAGAGGGCAATACTATAGATGAGGATAAATACAATGACCTTCCCGAAGATGTAAAGGCACAGATAAACTCAAATTCTGATGCAGTACAGGAGAATGCGGCTGTATTTATGCGTGCCATAAAGGACCTTGAGAAAGAGGCCAAAAAGGCCAATGAAGACCTTGATTATAAGGTTGGAATGTTTGCTATAGGCCACTATATAATGAGCCTTAAGGAGAAATACAGCGGCTATGAGAGGGTAATAAGCTACCTTGATGATGTACAGGAGGATGTGCTTGAAAACATATCCCAGTTCATAGAAGAAGAGGTAGAAGAGGAGGAGACCCTTGCGGGCCTTTTACCGCTTATGGCTAAAAAGCCTGCAGAGGATATAACGCTTAAATACAGGGTAAACCTTATAGTTGATAATTCCAGAACTGATGGAGCACCTGTTGTTATTGATTTTAATCCCACATACTATAACCTTGTGGGTGAGATAGAGTATGACAGCGAGTTTGGTAACCTTACAACGGATTTTATGAAAATAAAACCCGGCCTTTTCCATAAGGCAAACGGAGGTTATCTTATAGTCCAGGCCCAGGATATACTTTCAAATGTTCAGGCGTGGGAGGCTTTAAGGCGTGTTATTAAAACCAAGGAGATAACAATGGAGACCCTTAAGGAGTTTATGGGTGCTGTTGTTGCACCTACCCTTAAGCCCGAACCTATACCCGTTAATCTGAAAGTTATAATGATAGGAAGCGGATATTATTATGACCTATTAAATGAATGTGATGATGATTTCGGAAAATTCTTTAAAATAAGAGCTGATTTCGATTATGAGATGCCGAGAGATAATGAAAATATTATCGAGTTTGCAAGGTTTGTAAGAGGATACTGTGCCAAAGAAGAACTCCTTAGCTTTACTGCCGATGCAGTGGCAAGGGTGATAGAATACGCTTCAAGACAGGTGGAAAGCAAAACTAAGATATCCACCCGCTTCAATAACGTGGGCGAAATACTCTGCGAGGCATCCACTTGGGCAAGCCTTGACGGAAGCTTTGTTGTAACGGGCGAGCACGTTAAAAAGGCTGTTTATGAAAAGGGCTACCGTATGCGGATGTATGAGGAAAAGCTTACGGAGATGCTTGATGAAGACATTATAATGATAGATACAGAGGGCTTCCGTGTAGGACAGATAAACGGTCTTGCGGTGCTCGATATGGGAAGCTATAGCTTCGGCAATCCTTCAAGGATAACAGCGACTACTTATGTGGGAACAGCAGGCATCGTTAATATTGAAAAGGAAGCCGATATGAGCGGCCCGACCCACAATAAGGGCGTTCAGGTAATATCGGGTTATCTTGGCAGTATGTTTGCCCAGCAATTCCCGCTTTCATTATCCTGCCGTATCTGTTTTGAGCAGAACTATAACGGTATAGACGGAGACAGTGCATCAAGTACAGAGCTTTATGCTATCCTTTCAAGTCTTTCGGGCTATCCTATAAACCAGGGCCTTGCGGTAACAGGCTCTGTAAACCAGATGGGTGAAATACAGGCTATAGGCGGCGTTACTTACAAAATAGAGGGATTCTTTGACCTTTGTAAAAGAAGAGGCCTTACAGGCACACAGGGCGTTATTATACCTAAGTCAAATATAAATGACCTTGTGCTTAAGGAAGAGGTAATAGAGGCTGTTAAAAACGGCACGTTCCATATCTATGCAATAGAAAGGATAGAGGAAGGCATTGAGCTTCTGACGGGCAAAGAAGCCGGGGTAAGAGATGAAAACGGCAATTTCCCTGAAGGAAGTGTAAACGCAAAGGTATATGAAAAATTAAAGAGCTTTTATGAAAGTTCTGCAGAGGAATAAAATTAAAAAAGGCTACGTTAAAACGTAGCCTTTTTTAATTTGCCGGAAACAAAAATATGCCTTTTTTCGTCCTAAAAAGGGTATACATATATTTTTTAAGATTTGTGCAAAGCCTTGTAAAAAAGCGGATAAACCAATATAATAGTGTTAAATGTTACAAAAGTGTTAAATTTGCAAATGAGATAAACAACTTGTTTGATTTTGCACTTTACTTTGATATAATATAAAGTGATGTAAAAGTTTTGTTTTTAACACGGAGG
>SVDG01000051.1 GCA_015057875.1 Lachnospiraceae bacterium
ATACTTGTTCCTCTTGGAATAACTTATCTTTATAACATAGCTTTCATTTTAATCATCGCATCACTCGTTCAGTTCGTTGAGATGTTCATCAAGAAGAGCGCACCTGCACTTTATCAGTCATTAGGTGTATACCTTCCCCTTATCACAACAAACTGTGCCGTATTAGGTGTTGCTGTTTCTAACATGCAGGCTGGTTATAGCTTCATCGAGTCAGTATTATCAGGTCTTGGTACAGCAGCTGGTTTCGCTCTTGCTATCATCCTCTTTGCTGGTCTTCGTGAAGACAGAATCGAATATGCTGACACTCCTAAAGCATTCGACGGTTTCCCTACAGCTCTTGTAGCTTCAGGTTTCATGTCAATTGCATTCTTAGGATTCTCAGGCTTAATTTAAGGAGGTGCTGAACAATGGATATTAACAGTATTTTATTCCCCATTATCAGCGTAGGCGGTATTGGTGTAGTTCTCGGCGCGATCCTTGGTTTTGCTTCTCAGGTTTTCTACGTTGAAGTAGACCCCCGAGTAACAGCAATTTTAGAGTGCCTTCCCGGCGCTAACTGTGGTGCTTGTGGTTACCCCGGTTGCGGTGGTTGTGCAAACGCTATCGTTGAAGGTAAAGCTCCTGTAACAGCTTGTCCCGTTGGTGGTGCTGCAGCTGCAGCTGGCATCGGCGAGGTTATGGGCGTTGCAGCTGGCGAAATGGAAGCTACATGCGCATGGGTTAAATGTAACGGTACTTGCGAAAACGCAAAGAACAATTACGTTTATGAAGGTATTGAAGACTGTATCATGGCTTCACAGCTTGCTGGCGGTTCTTCAAAAGCTTGCTCATTCGGTTGTATGGGTCTTGGAAGCTGTGTTAAAGCATGTGCTTTCGATGCTATCCATATCGTTGACGGCGTAGCTAAAGTTGACAAAGAAAAATGTGTATCTTGTGCTAAGTGTGTTTCTGCTTGTCCTAAACACCTTATCGAGATCATCCCTGCTAAATTCAAATACAACGTTGCTTGTTCATCAAAAGACGCTGGTAAAGTTACAATGGGCAACTGCTCAGTTGGCTGTATCGGATGTAAGATCTGTGAAAAAGCATGTAAATTTGAGGCTATCAAAGTTGTTGATGGCGTAGCAGTTATCGATTACAGCTTATGTAAAAACTGTGGTCTTTGTGCTCAGAAATGTCCTAAGAACGTTATCACAGGCAAGAGACCCGTTCAGCCTAAACCCGAAGCTCCCGCTGCAGCTCCTGCAGCAGAGGCTCCTAAAGCTGAAGCTCCTGCTCCTGCACCCGCAGAGGCACCCGCTCCCGCTACAGAGGAAAAAGCAGCTGAATAATTCAATAAAAATTAAGCCGGTGTGTAAACACCGGCTTTTTTATTTGCTTAAAAAACCTTGGAGCTTTTAAAAAGGCTCCACCAAAACTTTTGAGAAAAACATCTTTTTTCTGCTTCAACCCTTTCCCTTTATACAAAAGTAAGGCCCACAATACTCTTCATGGGTATGTACATACGTCCAGCTGAAATCTTCCGCGGTTATATAAACATCATCTATCTTTTCAACTTGCTTTGATGTTATTTTACCTGTTTCTCTCAGCCCCTCTATTATGGCTCCGTTATCAGCATATCCCGAACAAAATATCATGGCTTTATCATATTCCTGCTCATCAAAGGCTTTCCTTGCCTCATTTCCCTTCAGGCAAGGAACAAGCTCCCACGAAAAAATATGCCACAGATAGTTACCGTATTCATAAACATGCTTTTTAAGGCTTTTTTCATCTACGTCCTTAGCAAAGGCTTTGAGCCATTTTCTTTCCATATCTTTTTCAGTCATTATTCATCACCAAACTCGTCTGTAAACCCAAGAATAACTATCAGTAACCCTATTACACCAATTCCGGCCCCCAAAAGGCCTGCTTCTGCCAATATAAAAAACATACCTGTCAACATCACCGCTATCCCAAGCAGCATAACTTTTATAGATTTGAGCATATCCACCACCTCTTTAGCCATTAAACGATTATTTCCATTATTTTGTTGCACATATTTATTTTAAATCCTCTCTATGATATAATTCAATTACTAAATCTTACGAGGTGATAAAATGATGAAAAGCAGAAGTAACTACTGGTTAGCTGTTTTATTTATACTTGCAGGCGTTGTTATTGGCGGATTTATCGGCACATATTTAGGCGGTATACCCTTTCTCTCATGGCTCAACTATGGCACTACTTTTGGTATAACTAACCCTATGACCCTTGACCTTGGCGTACTTATCCTTCATTTCGGTCTTTCCATACGTTTTACGATAGCGGGCATTATAGGCATACTCATAGCCATTTTTGTATACAGAAAATTCTAAAAGGAGTTTATTATGAAAAAAATAATACTTGCCTCCGGCTCACCAAGACGCCGCGAGCTTTTACAGATGCTCAACATCCCCTTTGAGGTAAAGGTAAGCGATGTTGAGGAGATAGTACCTGCTGAACACGATGCAACCCCTGCAGACAGGGTAAAGTACCTTTCTCTAATAAAATCCCGTGCTGTTGCAGCAGAAACTGAAAACAACACGATAATAATAGGCAGCGATACTGTCGTTGCAAAGGATAACGATATACTTAACAAACCAAAAGATGCCGAGGATGCAAAAAATATGCTCCGCCGTCTTTCGGGCTGTTCTCACCACGTTTACACCGGGCTTACCGTTATCGTAAAAGATGAAGACGGTTCAACCAAGGAAACAAGCTATGCCGACTGCACAGAAGTAGTTATGAACGAAATATCTGACAAAGAGATAGAAAACTACATCTCTTCAGGAGAATGTATGGATAAAGCAGGAGCATACGCAATTCAAGGTAAAAGCTCCATATTTATCGACTCAATAAAAGGCGACTACTATACCGTTGTAGGCCTTCCCGTAAGGCTTGTTTTCAAAGCCCTTAAGGATAACGGCATTAACGTTACCGACTTTTTTACACCTTAATCAAACATTTAAAAACCCAATCTCCCGCCTCATAGCGGGAGATTTTTGTTTATAAAATACTTATTAAGCAAATACTTATTAAGTTAACATTTTGTTCATAAAATATTAAGGTATAAAGCACCCTTTTTTATTGAAAAAGAGGGCAAAAAACGGTATCATTATTAGTATGGATAAATATACGATTTTTCTGACAGGAAGGAGATCCTTTTATGTTTTCAAAAGATATGGGAATAGATTTAGGTACAGCCAACACCCTTGTTTATCTAAAGGAAAAGGGCATCGTTGTAAACGAGCCTTCTGTTGTCGCTGTAAACAAGCTTACTAAAGAAATTTTAGCTGTTGGTAATGAGGCCAAGGATATGATAGGACGTACTCCCGGCAATATCGTTGCAATACGACCTATGAAGGATGGCGTTATAGCGGACTTTGATACAACACAGGCAATGCTCCGATATTTTATAAACAAAGCTTATCCCCGCTCACTTTTTTCCCCTAAGCCCAGGGTAGTTGTTTGTGTACCCTCCGGCGTAACAGAGGTTGAAAAACGTGCCGTTATGGAGGCAACCATTGCAGGAGGTGCAAGAAACCGCGAGGCATACCTCATAGAAGAACCCATGGCAGCGGCTATCGGTGCAGGCCTTCCCGTTGAGGACCCCAGAGGCAGTATGATAGTTGATATCGGCGGCGGAACAAGCGAGGTTGCTGTTATCTCTCTTGGCGGTATAGTAACAAGCACAGCCTTAAGAACAGCGGGAGATGTTCTCGATTCCTACATCGTAAACTATATAAGAAAAGAGTATAACCTTGCCATAGGTGAAAGAACAGCAGAGGAGCTTAAGATCCGCATCGGCTGTGCCTTCCCCAAGGCTGTCAATAACTCTCTTTCCATCCGCGGACGTGACCTTTCAACCGGTCTTCCCAAGACTATCACCGTAACAAGTGCTGAAGCTATGGAGGCCATAAGCGAGCCTGTAAGTGCTATTATAGACACTATCAAAACAACCCTTGAAACAACGCCTCCCGAGCTTGCCGCAGACATTATGGAAGATGGCATAACCCTTTCAGGCGGCGGTGCCCTGCTTTCCGGTCTTGATAAGCTTATCGAAAAAGAAACAGATATGAAAGTAAACATTGCTCACGAGCCACTTAACTGTGTTGCCAAAGGCACAGGCATGGTGCTTGAGCATATAGATACATTAAAGAGCGTACTTTTGACACCCAGAAAATTAAGAATGTAACTTTTTAAAGGAGCCTTTACCGTGGAGTTTTTTCGCACCTATAAAAAACAAATATACAGACTTTTAGTCATTATCCTTGTGTTACTGGCTTTTGTTACTGTGGGTAAAAAAACCAACGCAACTATTTTTGATAATGCCATCGGCGTTGTTGTAACACCCGTTCAGGATGCCGTAAGCAGTATAACAGGATGGTTCGGAAAGGCAGTTTCCTCTGTACGCAACGAAACCGACCTTCGTAAAGAAAACGAGGAGCTTAAGGCCACCATAGCCCTCCTTACCCAGGATATAGACAGGCTTTCACTATATGAAGATGAGAACAAGCGCCTTACAGAGCTGTTGGAAATAAAACAGAAATATGCCGACTATACATCGACTGCGGCAAACATAACAGCAAAAGACCCCGGAAGCTTTTATGACTCCTTTGTTATAGATAAGGGTACAAGCGATGGCTTAAGCGCCAATATGGCTCTTACCTCTGCAAATGGTCTTGTAGGTCATATTTATGAAACAGGTCTGACCTATTCAAAAGCGGTTTCAATAATAGACAGCAGAAGCTCTGTTTCCGCCAAGAACCTCCGCTCCCTCGATATAGGCATAGTTAAAGGGGACTATTCCCTTATGGCAAACGGTCTTTGCAAAATGGAGTATATAGATGCCGATGCAGACATAGTTGTAGGCGATGAGATAGTAACAAGCCATTTAAGTGATATCTATCCCGAAGGCCTCACTATAGGATTTGTAAAGGAAGTATATACCGATACAAACGGCCTTACAAAATATGCCGTTATAGAGCCCGCCGTTGACCTTAAGCATCTTGATACACTTCTTGTCATCCTTGAGGAAGCAGAGGTGGATAAATAAGATGAGAAGGATAATTGTAACAGGCCTGCTTATTATTATAAATATCGTTATACAATCCACACTCCTTCAGCATATAGCTATCCGAGGGGTCATCCCCAACACCGCTGTGATCATGATAGTTTCCTTTGCCCTTTTACGCGGCAGTGTAAGCGGTGCTGCCACAGGCTTTTTTGCAGGGCTTTTGTGTGATATACTTTTTGGCAACACTTTCGGCTTTTATGCCCTTTTAGGTACAGTAACAGGTTGGATATGTGGCTCTTTCAACACAAACTTTTACCGCGAAAACTACTTCCTGCCTGCTGTTTTAAGCTGTGCCTCCGTGTTTTTGTATGATTGTGCCATCTACCTTTTTGGTATAGTTCAAGGCATAAGCTTTTCATATATAAGCCTGCTTTTCAATATAATTTTACCCGAAGCCGTTTATACAGCTGTATTTGTAATACCTGTTTACCGAATAGTTTTTGCCGCAAACGAACAGCTTGAATCAAGAGAAAGGCGAAACCGCCGCCTCTTCTGATATTCCGGAGGATAAATATGAACCATTTACTCGAAAAAATTACAGACCTTTTTAAAAGCAGATTATTCATATTTTTTATGGGTACATCTATGCTTTTTTTAATAGTGTTTGTAAAGCTTTATGATCTGCAGATAGTAAATGGACAGGAAATAAGCCAGAGCTTCACCTCCAGCATAACCCGTACCCTTACAATACCCGCATCCCGCGGAAATATATATGACCGCTACGGCAAAGTCCTTGCAGAAAACGAGGCCGCCTTTGCCGTAAAAATAGATAACAGTGCAAAGCTTCAGCTTTCAAACCGAAGCATAGTACTTTCTGCCGTATTCAATAACCTTGAAAAACTCGGCTCAGAGGTTGAAGACACCCTTCCTATGACCACGGTTTCTCCCCGCGCGTTTACTATAGAAGGAGACGAGCTTGAAAAATGGCTCAAAAGCATAGGTCTTGAAAAGAAACAGCTTAAATGGAGTGCTGACGAAGTTTATGAATATCTTATTGAAAAATATGCTGTAAGCCCCAACGTATCACCCGAAGATGCAAGGAAGATTATCACTCTCGGTATGTCGTTAAGTGACAAAAACCTGATTGTTTTATATCTTTCAACCATACTTGAGCTAAGCGGAGAAAAAATAATAGATGAAATACCCATTTCAGACTCTGCACCCTATAACTTCCTTTATGATGGAAACGAAGCCAAAGAAATAAGCTTCCAGCAGTCTATAGATATAAAAACCGATAATGAAACCCTTACCGCATACGAGACCCTGCTGTATATGGAGGACTATTTTGGTATACCCTCCTGCCTTGAGCCGGAGATAAGACGCAATATGAATGCCATAGATTATCTTATCTATCAGCATCGTTACCGCAGCTATCAGCCCATAACCATAGCAACAAATGTAAACAATCAGACCGTTGCGGCTATAGAAGAAAACAACGCCTCTCTTCCCGGCATCATAATCGACACCGACTCTCTGCGTATATATAACTACGGTAAATATATATCCCACCTGCTGGGCTATACAAGGAAGATATCTGACACCGAATATGAGCAGTACAAACAGTATGGCTATACCACCAACGATATCGTCGGCAAAAGCGGTATAGAAAAGGTATATGAGCTTGATCTTAATGGCACAGACGGAGAAATGCTTGTTGAAGTAGATGCCTATGCTAGGCGTATAAACTCAACCGAAACCGTACAGCCCGTTTCCGGAAAAGATGTTTACCTCACCATTGATATCGAGCTTCAGAAAAAAGCCTACGACTATCTTGAAGATGCCCTTACAGATGTTATGATAAACAAGCTTACAGGGGTCTATCCCGATGATGAGCCAATAACCGTACGCCAGTTCTTTATCTCAATGATAGAAACAGGAAGTATTGATATTTCCTCCATAGTAAACTCGACCTATGGCGAGCAGTTTAAGCTCAGACAGATCATTGCAGATGCAAAACCCGACTTTGTGCTTGAAAATGACGAGGATAAGACCTTTGCCAAGGAAACGGTTATAAATGCCCTTGAAAACGGCTCCGTATCATTAAGCACAATGGTGCTTGTTCTTTGCGAGCAGGAAAAAATATCCTATGATGATAACTTCATCACAGGCGTTAAAAACGGCACAATCTCTCCCCTTACGGTGGTTATAAACTGCTTAAAGAGCAAAGAGCTTACTCCTGCAGACACAAACCTTGACCCTTCATCAGGCTCGATCGCTGTTCAGGATGTAAATTCGGGTGAGATGCTTGCCATCGTTACCTATCCTTCCTATGATAACAACGAGTTTGTAAACTCATTCAATATAGAATACTATACAAAACTGCTTGAGCATCCCGGCACTCCTCTTGTAAACCGACCCTTAAGCCAGAAAAAGGCCCCCGGTTCAACCTTCAAGATGATAACTGCCGCCGCCGCTCTCGAAACCGGTGCCATAACACCCTCAACCACCATAACAGACGAGGGCGTTTATAAAAAAGCCGGCACACCCTACCCCCGTTGCTGGAAATATTCCTACGGACAGGGTAACCACGGCCCCCTTAACGTAAGTCAGGCTCTTGAAGTAAGCTGTAACTATTTCTTCTACGAAGCCGCCTTCCGCATGGGCAATGCCGAAAACGGAACAAGCAATAACAGCATTTCGACCCTTAATGAATATATGATGGCTTTCGGTCTTGATGATCCTACAGGAGTTGAGGTGGGTGAAACAAGTGCCCGTATGGCTACGCCCGAATATAAGGAATATATAACCAAATGGCAGAACCCCGAGGCCAGCGCCTACCAGACACGCTGGACAGACGGTGACACCATAAGGGCGGCTATCGGCCAGTCTGTAAACAACTATACACCGGCTCAGATAAACAAATACGTTGCCACCCTTGCAAACGGAGGCACACGCTATAAGTCACATATAGTTTCAAAGGTAGTAAACTCTGACGGAAGCCTCTATTCCACAACAGAGGAATTTATAGAAAACAATGTTGAAATAAGCGACCGTACCCTTAACACTATATATGACGGTATGTATGCCGTAACAACGGGAGAAAACGGAACACTCCGCAATGTGTTCAATAATTTCCCTATTAAGGTAGCGGCAAAATCAGGTACCGCCGAGGAAGGCAAAAACCGAAGCAGCCACGTATGGTTCACAGGCTTTGCCCCCTATGACGACCCGCAGATAGCCGTAACGGTGCTTATCCCCTTTGGAGATGCCACAGGCTCACCCGCGGCAGTTGTTGCAAGAAACATAGTTTCTTATTATATGGGTATGGAAAACTCCTCTGTAAGCTCATACCTTAACACTACACTTACCGAATAACGGTATCGATTTTTGAAATAATTTGCTAACGTAATTTCGTGCATTGATGAATATTTTCTGCTACTATAATATTACAAGCTCGGTTTCCATATTTTTACAATTATGTGGACCCGTTCTGCCTTAAAAATACTACTTCTACATAAGAATAGTTGCTGGGAGGATTTCAGATGAGTGAGGTAATAGTTATAACAAGCGGAAAAGGCGGTGTAGGTAAAACAACTACGTCCGCAAATATCGGCTGCGGCCTTGCCTTGGCCGGTAAAAAAGTGGCTCTTGTGGATGCAGATATAGGTTTAAGAAATCTTGATGTTGTACTTGGGCTTGAAAACAGGATAGTTTATGACCTTGTTGATGTTGTAGAGGGAAACTGCCGTCTTAAACAGGCCCTCATAAGAGATAAACGCTTTACAGGGCTTTTTCTACTTGCCGCAGCCCAAACAAGGGATAAAAATGCAGTAACACCCAAGCAGATGCAAAAGCTTTGCAGCGGACTTAGGGCTGAAGGCTTTGATTACATAGTTATCGACTGCCCCGCCGGCATAGAACAGGGCTTTAAAAACGCCATTGCCGGTGCCGACCGCGCGGTTGTTGTAACAACGCCCGAGGTAAGTGCTGTAAGAGATGCAGACAGGATAATAGGCCTGCTTGAGGCTGACGGTCTTGCAAATCCCACCCTTATACTTAACCGCATACGCACGGATATGGTACGCCGCGGGGATATGATGAGTATAGAGGACGTAAAGGATATACTGGCCGTTGATATTTTAGGTGTCATACCCGATGACGAAAACATTGTTGTTTCAACCAACAAGGGCGATCCTGCCGTAAGCGACAGTAAATCAAAGGCAGGACAGGCCTACCGTAATATTGTTACACGCCTTATGGGTCAGGATCTTCCTCTTATGGAGCTTGATAACAGGAAAGGCGTATTCGGAAAACTTAAAAAGCTTTTAGCCATATAAACCAAAGGAGTGAGAGAGATGACCCTTTTTGATCTATTCAAAAAAAAGCCCTCAAAGAGCTCTACGGGTACAGTGGCAAAAGACAGACTTAAACTTGTACTTGTTCACGACAGAGTGGACTGCTCTTATGAGTTGCTTGAAATGCTTAAAACAGACATTATAAAGGTTATACTTAATTATATGGTCATAGACGAGGATGAGCTTGATATTTGTATCACCCAGACCCGCTCGGAAGACAACAAGGGTGTCGTTCCCGTACTTTTCGCGAACATACCTATCAAAAGCATAAGAAAGGCATCTTAAGCTACTTACTAATGAGAAAACATAACGAACTGAAACTGAATATGCAAAATTCAGCATTTCCGGAATTTTTGTTTTCTTGTCAGGAGATAGCTAAGCCTTTAACGGTGCAGTAAAAAATTGCTGCACCAAAAAAACACCCCACTTTGTCGAATTTTATATTTTTATATACTTTAAGGATTGATATTTATGTTCCATCAGCTTTTAAGTCAATATATAACTAAAAGGAAGCTTTCCTATTTCGATTTCTGGCTTGTCGGTGCCGTGTGCATTCTTTGTGTTTTCGGCATAATCTGTATAGGCAGCGCCACACACATAAACTTAGGCGAAAGTGCTTCCACCTTCTATTCCCAGATAATATGGTTTATAATGGGTCTTTTTATAATGGTTTTTGTTGCATTTTTCGTAAATTATGAGGCTGTATCAAGATTCTGCATACCCATTTATATTATAAACATAGCCCTGCTTGTTGCGGTACTGCTCTTTGGCCACGAGGTAAATAATGCTACCCGCTGGCTCCGTTTCGGCCCCATAAGCATTCAGCCTTCGGAGTTTGCAAAGCTTATTATGGTGTTCTGTCTGGCAAAATATATTGACAAAAAAAGGGAATTGATAAATAATATTTCTGTATTGTTTTCAATTTGTGTAATAACTTTTCTGCCCGTTTATCTTATACAAAGGCAGCCATCGCTTTCCGTAAGCCTTGTTATAGTGGCAATAATGCTCATTATGCTTTTTGTGGCAGGCTTAAGCTATAAAATAATAATATCGGTAGCAGCAGGTGCTACTGCAGCTATAGGCATAGTTGTATGGGATATATTAAACGAGCCGCACATATTTGTTGACAAAATACTTTATAACCATCATATAACCCGTATACAGACTTTCTTCTATCCGGATACCAGCTCCGATACCTATTATCAGACCCTTAAGTCAATAAACGCCATCGGAAGCGGTCAGGTATCAGGAAAAGGCCTCTATAACGGCACATTAAACCAGCTAAGCTATCTTCCCGAGCCTCATAACGATTTCATTTTTTCCGTTATCGGTGAGGAATTCGGTTTTATAGGCTGCACGCTTGTGCTTGCTCTTTTACTTTTTATCATATTCAGGTGTGTTCTTATCGCTATGGATACGGATGATGACTTCAGCAGGCTTATAGTAATAGGCATCGCGGGAATGTTCGCCTTCCAGACCTTTGTAAACACGGGCGTTGCAACAGGCATACTTCCAAACACAGGTATGTCTCTCCCCTTCGTAAGCTACGGAGGAAGCTCTATGTGGACAAATATGGCGGCGGTAGGACTTGTAATGAATATAAGCATGAAACGATCAAAATCACTTTTTGAGGGGGTATAGATAAATGAACGTTGCATTAGTTGCGCATGATAACAAAAAGAAACTTATGGAAAACCTCTGTATCGCATACAGACATATCCTCTGCAAAAACAACCTTTTTGCTACAGAAACCACAGGCAGGCTTGTTGAAGCAGCAAGCGGACTTACTGTGCATAAATATCTTGCAGGCCCCTTAGGCGGCGAACAGCAGCTTGGTGCACAGGTTGCAAATAACGATGTTGACCTTGTTATATTTTTGAGGGATCCCGTAGGTCAGAAAACATACGAACCCGATATTAACAGCATAATCCGTCTTTGCGACCTTCATAACATACCTGTTGCAACAAACCTTGCAACAGCAGAGGTGCTTCTTCTTGCCCTTGACAGAGGCGATCTTGACTGGAGAAATGTTATAAAATGATAAAATATATTATTATGGGCGTAGGTTTTTACTACGCCCTTATAAATCTAACCCTCTTTATCATGATGGCTATAGATAAACACAAAGCCAGAAAAAGCAAATGGCGTATAAGCGAGACTACTCTTCTTTTAACCGGGCTTTTAGGTGGTGCCGCAGGCGGACTTATCGCCATGAGATTCGTTCACCACAAAAACCGTAAGCCTTATTTTTATATGGTCTTCATCTGTGCGATCATAATACATATCTTTGCCATCAGCTTTTTATCGACCCTTATATTGTCATAAAGATCAAAACCCTCTGTATTAAAAATACAGAGGGTCATTTTTTTACTTTTTCTTCATAAGAGGCTTGAAAATCTCCGGCATCTTGGCTTAACAGCGACAAGTAACTATTTGTTCCAGAGAACGGTGTGACCCGAAGGTCACGCCGTTTTCTGCATTTTCTGTGTCTGTTTTGTGATTCGCTCATAGACGATGGGCTGA
>SVDG01000052.1 GCA_015057875.1 Lachnospiraceae bacterium
GCGGCGGCAAGATGATGAGCTTTGGTAAGAGCAAGGCAAAGGTAACTGTTGATGAAGAGAGCAAAGTAAACTTCGGTCACGTTGCTGGACTTGATGAAGAAAAAGAAGAGCTTAAAGAAATAGTTGAGTTCTTAAGAGACCCTAAAAGATATTCAGCCCTCGGTGCAAGGATACCCAAGGGTGTGCTTCTTGTAGGCCCTCCCGGTACAGGTAAAACATTACTTGCAAAAGCTGTTGCAGGTGAGGCAAAGGTGCCTTTCTTCAGCATCTCCGGTTCAGACTTCGTTGAGATGTTCGTTGGTGTAGGTGCATCAAGGGTAAGAGACTTATTTGATCAGGCTAAGAAAAATTCACCCTGTATCGTTTTTATTGATGAGATCGATGCCGTAGGCAGACGCAGAGGTGCAGGCCTTGGCGGCGGACATGATGAAAGAGAACAGACACTTAATCAGTTACTTGTTGAGATGGACGGTTTTGGTGTTAACGAGGGCGTTATAGTTCTTGCGGCAACTAACCGAGCAGACATCCTTGACCCTGCTATTTTAAGACCCGGACGTTTCGACAGACAGGTTTATATCGGCAGACCCGATGTTAAAGGCAGAGAGGCTATACTTAAGGTACACGCAAAGGGCAAGCCTTTTGCAGAGGATGTTGATTTAAGCGTTATTGCAAAAACAACAGCAGGCTTTACAGGTGCAGACCTTGAAAACCTTCTTAATGAGTCAGCCCTTCTTACAGCAAGGGACGGCAAGAAAAAGATAGATATGGCCGAGATACAGAAGGCCTTTATAAAGATCGGTGTTGGTACAGAGAAAAAGAACAGAGTTATCAGCCCCAAAGAGAAGCTCGTTACAGCTTATCACGAGGCAGGCCATGCTATACTCTTTGAGGTGCTTAGCGAGCTTGACCCTGTTCATTGTATATCTATCATACCAACAGGCTTTGCGGGCGGATACACGATGCCCCTTCCCGGTGAGGACAGGATGTATGCAACAAAGAAGAGCATGGAGCAGGAGATCGTATCACTCCTTGGCGGACGTGCGGCAGAGTTTATTGTGCTTAAGGATATAACAACAGGCGCGTCAAACGATATTGAAAGAGCAACAGCCATTGCCCGTAATATGGTTACAAAATACGGTATGAGCGATGTTTTAGGCCCTGTTCAGTTCGGCGAAAGCAATGATGAGCTTTTCCTCGGAAAAGAGATCGCACACAGCAGGAACTATGGAGAAAATATTGCAACAGTTATTGACGAAGAGGTAAAACGCATAGTTGAAACAGCTTATGAGGAAGCTAAGAAGCTCCTTATGGAAAACATAGATGTTCTCCATAGTGCGGCTAAATTCCTTGTTGATAACGAGAAGATGACAGGTGATGAGTTCAGAAAGCTTTTTGTTAAGGAAACACCTATCCTTCTTACAGCAGAGGAAACAACAGAGTTTGCAGAGCCCATAGAGGATGCCTTTGAAACAGTTGAGGCTAACGAGCCCCACAAGCTTGAAGAGGCTATGGAAACTATTGATGAGGCTGTACCTGAAAACAAGACTATCGAGGTTGCCCCTAATGATGAGCATATACACGAAACTATTCTCCATGAGGCGCTCGGACAGGTTGAAAAGGAAGGTATCCATCACGAGGAAGAAGACATACACGAAGACGACATGAAATAAGAGGAGGAAGCAGCATGGATTTTGGTTTTAAACCCGGCATGAACTTTGAGGCAGAGCTTGTTGTAGGAGAAGAACACGTAACAAGACATTTGGGCGAGGACCTTCCCCTTTTTGCTACACCTTATATGATAAACTGGATGGAGCTTTCCTGTGTTGATTTTATGAGAAGATCTCTCCCCGAGGGTTTTGACTCCGTAGGTGCAGGAATTGCTGTTACACACGGTGCCGCAACACCTTTAGGAATGAAGGTCAAGCTTAAAGCGGAGATAACTGATGTTAACGGTGCCATTGTTGATTTTAAGCTTGAGGCATGGGATGAGGAGTGCAAAATAAGTGAAGGCACTCATAAAAGAGCGGTCATCGAATTTGAAAAATTCCGTAAAAAAGTTCTTAAAAAAGCAGGACAGTTATAAAATAAAGGGCGGCTTTGCCGCCCTTTTACTTTTATTGGTTGACTTAAAAAGAAACTTGTATTATTCTTTATTTATTCTTTATTTTTGCATTTTTATACCGTGGGAGGAAATATAGATGAGCGTTTGTTTAAAAGGAAGAAGCTTCCTTACATTAAGAGATTACACAGCAGAGGAAATAGAATATCTTGTAGACCTTGCTATTGACCTTAAGGATAAAAAGAGAAGAGGTATTTTTGAAAAGAATATGGCTAATAAGAACGTAGCCCTTATTTTTGAAAAACCTTCAACACGTACACGCTGTTCATTTACTATCGGTGCCGTTGATGAGGGTGCGCATCCCGAATACCTCGGCAGAGATGATATCCAGTTTGGCCACAAGGAAACTACTGAAGATACAGCAAGGGTATTAGGTAGGATGTTTGACGGGATCGAGTTCCGCGGATTTTCACAGAAAACAGTTGAAACACTTGCAAAATACAGTGGTGTTCCCGTATGGAACGGCCTTACAGATGAAGACCACCCTACACAGATACTTGCTGATTTTATGACGATAAAAGAGCATTTCGGTTACCTTAAAGGTATCAAGCTTGTATTTATAGGTGACGGAAGAAATAATATGGCAAATGCTATGATGATAGGCTGTTCAAAAATGGGCCTTGATTTTGTTATTGCATCTCCCGAAAGCCTCCGTCCCGAAGATAAGCTTACAAAAGAGTGCGAGGCTTATGCGGCTGAAAGCGGCGGAACGATTTTTATGACAGCAGACCCGATCGAAGCTGTTAAAGATGCGGATGTTATTTACACAGACGTATGGATCTCAATGGGTGAAGAGGAAAGTGCAAAAGACAGAGTTGAGCTTTTAAGACCCTACCAGGTAAACAAAGCCCTTATGGAAGCAACAGGAAAGGAAACAACAAAGTTTATGCATTGTCTTCCTGCTGTAAGGGATTACGAAGTAACTAACGAGGTAATTGAAGGACCTCAGTCAATAGTTTTTGATGAGGCTGAGAACCGTATGCACACTATAAAAGCTGTTATGGTTGCAACGATCGGTAAATAAAACGGAGGCAGGATGAAGGATAAAAAAACCATCATTCATAATAGTGTAAATAATGAGGCGGTGACTGTAAAAGGTCACCGCCTTTCGGACATTGTTGAGTTTAACGAAAAAGGCGTAAAGGCTTTGCTTGAAGGTAAGGTCATAGGCAACAGTATAGTATTTTTTGATTCGGTGGTATCTACCAATGATGAGGCAAAAAATATGGGCTTTGATGGTGCCCGAGAGGGCAGCGTGGTGGTTGCCTTAAAGCAAACAGGCGGACGAGGAAGCAAGGGCAGGAGCTGGTTAAGCTGTGATGGGGAAGGCATTTTCTGCTCTGTTATAACAAGGCCCAAGATAGCTTTTAGCGATGTTCCTGTTATAACACTTATTGCGGGGCTTTCTGTGTGCAGGGCTTTAAGGAAGGTTACAAAAACAGATGCCCTTATAAAATGGCCTAACGATATAGTTATAAACGGAAAAAAGATATGCGGCATATTATCCGAAAGCTATACGGCGGGCGAGGGTATGGATTTTGTGGTAACAGGTATCGGTATAAACTGCGATAACGAAAAGTTTGAAGGCGAGCTTGAAACTATTGCCACATCTGTTATGATAGAAACAGGAGAAAAAATAAACAAGGCATATCTCCTTGCCGAGGTACTTAACGAGTTTGAAAAGGATTATTTCGCCTTTATAAAATATGGCTTTGAGGCTATGTATGATGAATACAAGGCCCTAAGTGCCGTTATAGGAAAAAATGTAAGGATAAATGGAGCCGAAAGCTATTATGCAGAGGCTGTGGATATTAAAAAAAGTGGAGAGCTTGTTGTTAAGGCAGATGGAAAAGAAAGAACGGTTTATGCAAACGAGGTTTCTTTAAGATTTTGAGGTGAATGGATATGGGAAAAATAATTGCGGCCGCAAGCTGGGATAAACAGAAATATTTTTTTGAACCGGAGTTTTCATCCCTTCCCGAAAGCATAAAGGAAGAGATAAATATAATATGTGTTGTTATGGCGCAGAGGCTTGCGTGTACCTTCCTTATGGGCTTTAAGGAGGACGGAGATGTTTATTTTGAGATAGTTAAGCCTGAAAATGCCTTTGATTTTGACGAGATAGGTGCTGACCTTGAAATAAAGAGCCTTTCCAAGGAAAAGGAAGAGCTTATAAAATCTCTTAAGGTATGGTATTTATATAAAAAAACGGCCAAACTATAACAGTTGAAAAAGAATGCCCGATTTTGGTATAATCAAAGAGTAGACTTCAACTTATGGTTTGGAAAAGGATTGATAGTATGATTCTTGTTATAGATGTAGGAAATACAAACACGGTACTTGGCGTATATGACTCAGACGAACTTATAGCCAACTGGAGAATGACGACAGAAAAATCAAAAACAGCAGATGAGCTTGGTATTTTCCTTAACTCTCTTTTTGAGTATGAGAGGATAAATGTTGAAAAGCTTGATGATGTTATAATTTCTTCCGTTGTGCCTGATGTAATGTATTCTCTTACCCATGGCATACGCAAATATTTTGGTATAGACCCTATGATAGTTTCGATGGGTATGAAAACGGGTATAAATATCCGTATGCAGAACCCTAAAGAGCTTGGAAGTGACCGAATAGTAAATATTGTTGCGGCCTATGCTACCTATGGCGGCCCTGCTATAGTTATTGATTACGGAACAGCAAATACATTTGATGTTATAAATGAAAAGGGTGAGTTTATAACAGGTATAACAGCACCGGGTATAAGGATATGTGCAGATGCCCTTTATCAGAGAGCCGCACAGCTCCCCAAGTTTGAAATTAAAAATCCCGGTACGGTCATTGCAAAAAATACCACAGAAAGTATGCAGGTCGGTATTGCCCTCGGACATGTTGGCGAAACCCTTTATTTCATAGACCGTATCAAAAAAGAGCTTAACTGTCCCGATATGAAGGTAATAGCAACGGGTGGTCTTGCGAGGGTGATAGATGATGACGGATCTATATTTGATGTGCTTGATCCACTTCTTACTCTTAAAGGACTTAAGATACTTTATGAAAAAAATAAAAGACGATAATAAAAGGCCGATTAGCAGTAGCTGTTTGTTAATCGGTTTTTTTAGGGAGTAGTTTTTATGTATATAGGCAACGTAAAACTTAATAATAACGTATTCCTTGCGCCTATGGCAGGTATAACCGACCTTCCCTTCCGTACTCTTTGCAGGGAGCAGGGCTGCGGTCTTGTTTACAGCGAGATGGTAAGTGCCAAAGGTATTATGTATAATAACGAAAATACACATAAGCTTCTAGAGATAGCCCCTGAGGAAAGACCTGTTGCTGTTCAGCTTTTTGGCTCGGACCCTGATATACTTGGAGCTATGGCAAAAAAGATAGAGGATACGGATATAGATATACTGGATATAAATATGGGCTGTCCCGCGCCCAAGATAGTTAAAAACCATGAAGGAAGTGCCCTTATGAAAAGGCCCGAGCTTATAGGGGACATTGTTTATGCCGTAAGCCATGCACAGAAAAAGCCCGTTACTATAAAAATAAGGAAGGGCTTTGATGATACGTGTATAAATGCTGTGGAGATAGCTAAAATAGCTGAGAGAAACGGCGCCGCGGCAATAGCTGTACACGGAAGGACGAGGGAACAGTATTATAGCGGCAAGGCAGACTGGGATATAATAAAGGACGTTAAAAAGGCTGTAAATAACATACCCGTTATCGGTAACGGAGATATTGTTGATGCTGTTTCTGCAAAGGCTATAATAAACTATACGGGCTGTGATGCTATAATGATAGGTCGTGCATCACAGGGTAACCCCTGGATATTTAAACAGGTAGTTACCTATCTTGAAACGGGTGAGCTTTTGCCTGACCCTACTCCCGAGGAAAAAAGGATAATGGCAAAGCGCCATGCAAGGATGCTTATAGACTATAAAGGTGAATATATAGGCATAAGGGAAATGCGCAGACATCTTACCTATTATACAAGGGGTATTAAAAATGCGGCGGCTATCCGCGGACTTGTAAACACATCTAAAGACGAGAAAGAGCTGATGGATATTATTGATACATATTTTGTATAAGGAAAGAATAGATTTCACCATAAGGGGTGATATGTATGAAATATGTTCTGGCAGAGTATGCATCGAAAAAGGAAAATCCGTTAAAAAGGCTTTTAAGAAAAACGGGTATGTATAATAAATATGAGCTTAATGACATAAAGATTTTTGGGACGGAAGGGTATAGTGTTACCCTTCCGTTTTTGCAGGAAGAGATCGAGGATCTTGACCTTTGTATAAGGCAGACCGAAAAAGTGCTTAAGTATATAAAAAAGAAATGCGGAGATGTAGAGTATTGCCTGCCTTGTGAGCTGAGAGGGATCGGCGGAAGAAACGGTATGGATACATCAGCCCTTGCCGCTTGTGGGGTGTTTAGGGCGATAACGGAAAAAATGGATATGAAGTATATAAAGGTAGCTTTGATCGGAAGGGATACAAAGGCTGTTTTGACGGTGCTTGACGGTATATATGACGGACTTAACTCCCTAAGTGTGCTTGCCGAAACAGATGCGGCTATTGAGGCTAAAGCAAGGGAGGTATATTCCGAAACAGGCCTTGATGTGATATTTATAACAGGGCTTAAAAATCCCGTTTTTATGGAGGCCGATATAGTGATAAACTGTGGCGTGGATATAACAGGAAGTATAAACGCCATAAAAAAAGGTGCGACTTATATAACATTTAAGCCCGATACATATATAAAAGAGGAAAGAAATGACATAAATACCATAAGCCTTGATGAAATAAAAACAAGAGAGGGAGTATTTAAGGCTGCTGTTGTTGAGGCTGTGCTCTGTGCCGGAAACTATGGATACCGTAATTTTGTGAGTTCACGTTACTATAAAGACAAGGCTAAAAGAGCGGAAGACGCCTTAAAAGATGTACTTTTGATTGACATTTGTTGACGGGAGGAGTATAATTTTTTAATTGTAGAAGTATAGTTTTTTCAGCGCGTAAAGCGTAAAGATAATACTCTTAAAGGAGAGAATAACGGCTATGACAGAGAAAAAAGTAGTTTTGACCGTAGAGGGTCTTAAAAAAATGGAGGCGGAGCTTGAAAACCTCAAGACCGTTCGCCGTAAGGAAGTAGCAGACAAGATCAAAGAGGCCCGCGGACAGGGTGACTTATCAGAGAACGCAGAGTATGATGCTGCCAAAGAGGAACAGGCAGAGATCGAATCAAGGATAGTAGTGCTTGAAAAAATGCTTAAAAACGCAGAGGTTATTGACGAAGAAGAGATAAGCAGTGACGTTATAAGCATAGGCTCAAAGGTAAAAATATATGACAAAGAGTTCGAGGAAGAGCTTGAGTATGTTATCGTTGGTTCTGCAGAGGCTAACCCTATGGCAGGCAAAATATCAAACGAATCACCTGTAGGCAAAGGTCTTTTAGGCCACAAGGTGGGCGAAACTATCGAGGTAGAAACACCCGCAGGTATAGCAGAATTTGAAATTTTAGAAATAAACAAGGCAAGATAAGCTTGGGAGGCACTTTATAATGGCTGAAAACAACAACGAGAATGTTCAGGAAGTTCAGTTATCAAAGGAAGAACTTAACGAACTTATAAAAGTAAGAAAAGATAAACTCCTTGCTATGCAGGAGGCAGGAAACGACCCTTTCCAGATCGTTAAATATCCTGTTGATACTCACACAGATGAGATAAGAGACAGATATGACGAGTTAGAGGGCAAGGAAGTTACAATAGCAGGAAGACTTATGAGCAAACGTATCATGGGTAAGGCTTCTTTCTGCAACGTACAGGACAGAAACGGCAGGATGCAGGCTTATGTAAGCCGTAACGATATCGGCGATGAGCCTTATGCTGCATTCAAAAAATATGATATCGGTGATATCGTTGGTATCAAAGGTATCGTTTTCAAAACAAAAACAGGTGAAATATCTGTTCACGCCCATGAGGTAGTGCTTCTTTCAAAGAGCTTACAGATCTTACCTGAAAAATTCCATGGCCTTAAGGATCAGGAAACACGTTATCGTCAGAGATATGTTGACCTTATCGTTAACCCCGAGGTCAAAGAAGTATTTATGAAGAGAAGCGCTATCATCAGAGAGGTAAGAAATATCCTTGATGAAAAAGGCTTCCTTGAGGTTGAAACACCCACATTACAGACTATCCCCGGTGGTGCTGCGGCAAGACCCTTCATTACACACCACAATGCTCTTGATATAGATATGTATTGCCGTATCGCTCTTGAGCTTCCTTTAAAGAGACTTATTGTTGGTGGCTTTGAAAGAGTATATGAGATCGGCCGTGTATTCCGTAACGAGGGTATAGATATCCGTCATAACCCCGAGTTCACTCTTATGGAGCTTTATCAGGCATACACAGACTACCACGGTATGATGGACATTACAGAAGAGCTCTTCAGAGAGGTTTGCAGACGTGTTAACGGAACAACAGTTGTAAACTACGGCGGACATGAGCTTGACCTTGGTAAACCCTTCGCAAGACTTACAATGACAGAGGCTGTTAAACAGTACAGCGGAGTTGACTTTGACGAGGTCAAAGATACAGCAGAGGCTAAGGCCATCGCTAAAGAAAAAGGCGTTGAGTTTGAGGCAAGACACGAAAAAGGTGATATACTTAACCTTTTCTTTGAGGAATTCGTTGAGAAAAATATCATCCAGCCCACATTCATCATGGACTACCCTGTTGAGGTTTCTCCTCTTACAAAGAGAAAACCCGATAAACCCGAGCTTACAGAGAGATTTGAGCTCTTCATCGTAGGCCGTGAATATGGCAATGCTTATTCAGAGCTTAATGACCCTATCGACCAGAGAGCACGTTTTGACCACCAGGCAAAAATGCGTGAAATGGGTGATGATGAGGCTAACCTTATTGATGAAGACTTTATGCTTGCTATGGAATATGGTATGCCCCCTACAGGCGGTCTTGGTATCGGTATTGACCGTATGGTAATGCTCCTTACAGGTGCGGCATCTATCAGGGACGTTATCTTATTCCCTACAATGAGACCCGAAAGAGCAAACTAAAATTAAATATAAAAAAAGACTTTCCAAAAGGAAAGTCTTTTTTTATGCCATAAGGTATTTGATTTATGCTTTTTTCATAACATAGGCAATGGATATAACACCGGGGCCTGTATGAGAGCCTACGGTGGGGCCTAAGTTTACTAAGAAATCTGCGATATTCTGCTCGGGGTGGGCAGAGATGAATTTATTTTTAAATTCAAGGCATCCCTTTTCATCGGAAGAGTGAAGGAAAATAAGGGGGAAGTTCTCGTCCGCGGGAGCACTTTCAAATTTTTTAATAAGAGATTTAAATGCACGAGCTTTGCCAAGGGCTTTGCCAAAGGATACGAGCTTTCCTTCCTCCGTTATGGTTATCATGGGTTTTATGTTTACAAGCTCGCCTATTGCAGCCTCTGCCGCAGAAAGACGTCCACCTTTTTTAAGGTATTCAAGGGTATCTACTATAGCAAATATCCTTACTCGTTTTTTGTATTCCTCAAGCTCTTCAACTATGGCTTTAAAATCCATACCGCTGTCTATAAGCTCTTTTGCGTGGTCAACAAGTATTCTCTGTGCAGGGGCAACAAGGAGGCTGTCAAGGACATATATATTGTCATATTCGGCCATATCCTTTGCTATCATTGCACTCTGGTATGTTCCGCTTAAGGCACTTGATATGTTGATGCAGATAACACTGTCACCGTTTTCTTTGGCACGGTTAAAATGCTCAAGGAAAAGCTCGGGAGAGGGCTGACTTGTTCTGGGATAGCAATCGCCATGACTAAGCTTTTCATAGAATCCTTCAGCGTCTATTGTGTATCCATCAAGGAAGGATTCATCATTTACAAATACGGTTAAAGGAACAATTATTATATTTTTTTCTTCTCGCTCTTTTGCAGTATAGTCTGCAGCAGAATCTGTCATAAGTATTATTGACACTTGTTTTACCACCTTTCGATATTTTTGAAGGCTGCTGTAAGCTCATTAAGAGTTGCTGCCGTATTTTCTGTACGTTCTTCACCCAGCTGAGAGGCTATCCTGTCTACGATATCGAGTATATGCTCGTGTTCTTTGTTATAGGCAGCCCTTCCCACAGGAGTGAGCGAAACAAAAAATATTCTTTTATCATTTTTGTTTTTAAGTCTTGCTATATAGCCTTTATCCTCAAGGGTGTTAAGGGTACGATTCATCTGTGATTTTAAAAGCCCTGTTTCCGCACAAAGGTCTGTGGCAGAAAGAAGGGGATGATGGGGATTTTCTTTTGAATTTTTAACCAGCAGATTAAGTATAAAGGCTTCGTTAAAAGACATTGTCCTTACGAACCTTTCGTTCCAGAGAGAGGCAGAGAGGGTAAGCCACGATGATAAAAGTTTTTCGTTACGTTCGATATCCATTTTGCACCTCCAAGAAAGTTTACTTTGTGAACTATTATAAGCCGAAAACTGTATTTAGTCAATAAAATTATTATATTCATCTGATTTTTTATATAAATGTGTTGACAGGGGAGAAAAACAAAGGTATACTTTAACAAAGCAAATCGCTGTTCTGCTAAAGCGAATGATCTTTCTCCACTTAAGATAAAAGATGAACACACAAAAGAAAAAGTTGTCTTCCATGTTTGCGGGAAGAAGCAACAAAAGCCACTTCAGGAAATCCCTTAAAGCGGCTTTTTTCTTTTTTCAGAATATTTTTGTGCCCTTGACATATTTTGAAACAACGGCCTCGTTTCCTGAAAGATATATGATCCTTTCAAGCCTTTCGGCTACGGAAAAGGGACGTGCACTTTTTATAAAGCTGTCATCAAGCACGATAATATCGGCATCATAGCCTTCCTCAAAGGAGCCTGTGTTTCCAAAGAATTTGCCTCCGCCCTTTGTGGCCATATAAAAGGCCTCATTAAAGTTAAGGGCTTTAAGGCTCTGGTCAAGCAGTCGCCAGCGAAGCTTGGATACCTGGATAGCATCGGAGACGGCACGGAACATAGAAATGCTGAAGCCGCCTGCTATATCTGTACCAAGACCCAGGTTGAGACTCATATCTATATATTTTCTTACGGGAGCTATGCCTGAAGATACGTTTATGTTTGACTGGGGACAATGAGCTATAAAAACACCGTTTTGTTTAATAAGCTCAAGCTCATCATCCGATGAATATACACAATGGGCCATAACATTTTTGTGGTCTTTGCCGAAAAGTCCGAAATTATCATAGGCATCACCGTAAAAGCGGCCGTAGGGTGCAAGCTCCTTTACAAGGTCTATTTCAGACAGGTTTTCGGATAAATGACTTTGCACAGGCAGGGAGTATTTTTTTCTTATATTGCGAAGCTCTTTTAAAAGCTCATCAGTACAGGAGGGCAAAAACCTTGGCGTGATGATTGGACTTGTGCGTTTAAAATATGTTGAACGCTCTGCCCATTCTGCTGTATCTTCCGCCGATTTTAAGGTATTTTCTTTAAGGCTGTCTGGACAGAGCCTGTCCATATTTACTTTGCCTACCATTGTTATAAGTCCGCTTTTTTCAAGCATATCCATAAGGATCAGGGTAGCATCTTT
>SVDG01000053.1 GCA_015057875.1 Lachnospiraceae bacterium
ATCAACACCGCCGGCAATAATAAAGGAGGTAGTAGGTACAATGAGCGATATCGCAAACGCAGTAGAGAATGTAGAGGAGGAACTTAGCTTTCAGGAACTTTTAGACCAGTCACTTGTAAGTTTACACACAGGCGACATTGTCAAAGGAACAGTTATTTCTGTATCTGGCGAAGAAGTAAACGTTAACCTTGGTTACAAATCTGACGGAATCATCCCCAGAGGTGAGTACAGCAGTGATCCTAACGCTATTCCCTCAAAAGAGCTCCAGGCAGGAGATGAGATCGAAGTTTTTGTAGTACGTGTTAATGATGGTGACGGAAACGTTCTTCTTTCAAGAAAACGTATTGAAGCACAGAAAGGTATGGAAGATGTTCAGAACGCCTTCACAGAGGGCACACCTGTAACAGGTAAAGTTACTGAAGTTGTTAAGGGAGGCATTATTGCTGTAGTAAACGGCGTTCGTGTATTTATCCCTTCATCACAGGTTTCTAACAGATACATAGAAGATCTTTCTGTATACAAAGGAGAAGATCTTACTTTCAATATCATCGAGTTCGACAGAACAAAACGCCGTATCATCGGTGGAAGAAAAGCTCTCATAGAGAAAGAGATCAATGAGAAAAAAGCTGCTTTATTTGCAAGCATTGAGGCTGGCGCTAAAGTTGAGGGTACAGTTTCAAGACTTACAGATTTCGGCGCATTCGTTGACTTAGGCGGCGTAGATGGTCTTATCCATATTTCAGAAATGTCATGGGGCAGAATCACAAATCCCAGAGACGTTCTTAAAGAAGGCCAGGTTGTTAGCGCAGTTGTTCTTGACGTTGACAAAGAAAAAGGCAAAATCTCTCTTTCACTTAAAGACGTTGACAGCAATCCTTGGAACAGCGCTGCAGAGAAATATGCTGTTGGCAACATCGTAGAAGGTAAAGTTGTAAGAATGGTACCTTTTGGTGCATTTATTGAGCTTGAGCCCGGTGTTGACGGTTTAGTTCATATTTCACAGATCGCTAACAAACACGTTGTTAAACCTGAAGACGAGCTTACAGCAGGTCAGGTTATCAAAGTTAAAGTTCTCGAAGTAAACGTAGAGCAGAAGAAGATCAGCCTCAGCAAAAAAGAGGTAGATGCTCCCGCTCCCGTAGAAGAGGCTCCCGCTGAGGAAGCTCCTGCAGAGGAAACAGCTGAATAATTTAAAACTTTAAGGGGATAGCGTTTTGCTATCCCTTTTTGTTTATACGGAACAAGATAGATATAAAAAACGTCAAAGGTATAAGAAATAAGGAGGGATGGCTATGATATTATCAACTATTGAACATTTACCCGGAAGACAGTATGAGATACTTGGCGTTGTTAAGGGCTGTATCGTAAACACAAAGCATGTAGGCAAGGATATAGGTGCAAGCTTTAAAACTATCGTAGGCGGCGAATTAAAGGGCTATACGGAGATGCTTGAAGAAGCCAGACAGGCGGCAGACAGCCGTATGATACAGGCGGCCCTCAATATGGGTGCTGATGCTATAATAGGTATAAGGTACAGCACAAGCTCTATTATGCCGGGTGCGGCGGAAATAATGGTGTATGGAACGGCGGTAAGATTTACAGAATAAAATAAAAAAGGCGTATGACAGTAAGGATATTGTCATACGCTTTTTTGATTGACTCAGTTTTCAGTTTCGCTGGCTTCGTATTTTTCTTCTTCCTGTGCGGCTTCAAGCACGGGTTTTGAACCGGTCATAAGTTCGGGATGCTGTGATATCATCCAGTCAAGCAATGAGTTAAGCTGATTTTTGCCTTCAGATGATAAATATGAATATTTCTGAAGGAATTCCTCATCGGGTTCTTTGTCGCTTGAAACAACATAAGGGTTTTTGATGTCATTTACGCAAAGGAGATAATCCATAGATACATCAAAGAATTCTGCAATTTTTTTGAGATCCTTGATTGAAGGCTCATTTCTTCCGGATTCATAGTTTGATACAGCTGTATATCCGTAGTTTAAAATGCCTGCAAGGTCACTTTGAGTAATGCCCTTTTGTTTTCTCAATGTTTTTAATCTCTCTTTAAATTCCATATATACACCTCTTAACAGAAGATAGAAAATTAACGGGTATCATCACAATTCATTATAGTTTCTTTTTTTGATACTTTAAAGGACAAAATATAAACTTCACAAATGCGAAACTTGGGTGATGATAATATATATATTATGACATACAAATTCGTTCTTGACAATTGTTTTTTTTTATATTATTATTAAAACAAATAAACCATATCAAAATTATAGGAATTAGGCTTTCAAGGAGGCTTTTATATGAGAAACATCTATTTTGACAATGCGGCAACAACACCTGTAAGGAAAGAAGTTCTTGAATATATTTTACCTTACTTTTCTGAATATTACGGAAATGCTTCAAGTGTTTATAATATTGCAAGGATCGGCAAAAAGGCTATCGAGGATGCCAGAAAAAAGGTAGCAGATGCTTTTAATGCAGATGTGAGCGAGATTTATTTTACAGCCGGCGGAAGCGAGGCTGATAACTGGGCTATCAAGGGCGTAGCAGAAGCCTTAAGCGTAAAGGGAAGACACATCATAACAACAAATATCGAGCATCACGCAGTGCTTCATACCTGCGAATACCTTGAGAAGAAGGGGTTTGAAGTAACATACCTTCCTGTTGATGAATATGGACTTGTGTCACCTGAGGATGTTGAAAAAGCAATAAGAGAGGATACTATCCTTATTTCAATAATGTTTGCTAATAACGAGATTGGAACGATAATGCCTGTTAAGGAAATAGGTGAAATTGCAAGAAAAAGAGGTATATATTTCCACACAGATGCCGTTCAGGCGGCAGGACACGTTAAGATCGACGTTAAGGAAATGAATATAGACCTTATGTCCATATCGGGACATAAGCTTGGTGCACCTAAGGGTGTTGGCGCACTTTTTGTAAAAAAAGGTGTTAAGATAGAAGCCTTTATCCACGGAGGTGCTCAGGAAAGAAGGAAAAGAGCGGGTACTGAGAACATACCCGGTATAGCTGGCCTTGGCAAGGCGATCGAGCTTGCTGTGGCTGAAATGGACGAAGAGGCCGAAAGACTTACAGGGTTAAGAGATAAGCTTATCAAGGGTATACTTGAAAGCATACCTTTTTCAAGACTTAACGGTCACCCCGAGAAGAGGCTTCCCGGCAACTGTAACGTATCATTTGAGTTTATCGAGGGCGAGAGCATGCTTCTCTTCCTTGATATGAAGGGCATATATGCATCAAGCGGATCTGCCTGCACATCAGGCTCCCTTGATCCGTCACACGTTCTGCTTGCCATAGGTCTTCCCCACGAGAAGGCACACGGATCCTTGAGGATAAGCCTTGGAAGAGATAACACGGAAGAAGAGGTGGATATGCTTATCAATGAGCTTCCACCTATTGTAGAAAGATTAAGGGCAATGTCCCCTTTATATGAAGAGTTTACAGCAAAGAATAGTTAAGGAGGAATCATATGATATACAGCGAGAAGGTAATGGACCATTTTATGAACCCCAGAAATGTTGGTGCTATAGATGACGCCAGCGGTGTTGGAACAGTAGGCAACGCAAAATGCGGAGATATAATGAAGGTTTACCTTAAAATAAACGAAGGAGTTATTGAAGACGCCAAGTTCAAAACATTTGGATGCGGTGCAGCTATTGCAACAAGCTCCATGGCAACAGAGCTTGTTAAGGGCAAAACCATTGAGGAGGCTCTTAAGATAACAAATAAGGCAGTTATGGAAGCCCTTGACGGACTTCCTCCTGTTAAGGTACACTGCTCTTGTCTTGCGGAGGAGGCTGTTCATGCGGCACTGTGGGACTATGCAGAGAAAAACGGCATTGTTATCGAAGGTCTTGAAAAGCCTGCTACTGATATAGGCGAGCATGACCACCATCACGATATTGAAGAAGAATAAAGAACAGAGTTAAGGTGTGGACAAAATCCGCACCTTAATGTATTATAATGATAAAGTTGTCATAACAAACTGTTATGGCATATTTTTTGGAGGTCTTCAGTATGGCTGAAAAAGTAGTTATAGGTATGAGCGGCGGAGTTGACAGCTCTGTTGCAGCTTATCTTTTAAAAGAACAGGGCTATGACGTTATCGGTGTTACCATGCTTACATGGAGAAAAACAGCTGATGACGAGGCTGTTAAAGATGCAAAAAAGGTTGCGGAAAGCCTTGGGATACCGTTTTTTACCGTGGATTTCAGGCAGGAGTTTAAAAAGTATGTTATGGACTACTTTGCTGCTGAATATAAGGCAGGAAGAACGCCTAACCCTTGTACAGTGTGCAACCGTTTTGTTAAATGGGAGGCTCTTATAAATAAGGCTAAGGAGTTTGGTGCAGAGTATATAGCAACGGGACATTATGCCAGGATAGACAAGCACCCTGTTACAGGAAGGCTTGTTATAAGGGACAGCGTTACGGCTAAAAAGGATCAGACCTATGCACTTTATAACCTTACACAGGATCAGCTTAAGGCAACTATCATGCCAATAGGTAACTATGAAAAGGACGAGATAAGGCAGATAGCTTCAAAGATCGGTCTTGAGGTTGCCGTAAAGGGTGACAGCCAGGATATATGCTTTATACCCGATAACGACTATGTGGCTTTTCTTGAAAGGAAGTACGGCTACAAAGCTAAAAGAGGTAATTATATCGACCTTACAGGTAAGCCTATCGGAGAACACAAGGGTATAGTAAACTATACCATAGGCCAGAGGAAGGGACTTGGTGTTTCCTTTGGAAAGCATATGTTTGTTACTGAAATAAAGCCTGAAACGAACGAGATAGTTTTAGGCGATAATGAGGACCTTTTTAAGAGGACAGTATATGCGGATAAGGTCAACCTTATGGCTGTTGAGAGGATAGATGGAGAAATAAGGCTTACGGCCAAGATAAGGTATGCACATAAAAAGACGCCGTGTATCGTAAGGATGAAAGACGGTATGCTGGAATGTATATTTGATGAACCGCAGAGGGCACCTACACCGGGACAGGCACTTGTGCTTTATGACGGGGAGTATGTTTTTGGCGGCGGAACGATAATAGGAGCAGAATGATTTAAAGGCTATCAAGGAGGAAGACAAAATGGATTGGGAATTTAAGAAGATAATGGCGGCTGACCCTGATGTTGCTTTTGCTATGCAGGAGGAGCTTAAAAGACAGAAGATGAACATTGAGCTTATTGCTTCAGAGAACTTTGTTTCAGAGGCAGTTATGGAGGCTATGGGCTCACACCTTACAAACAAGTATGCAGAGGGGTATCCCGGAAAGAGATACTACGGCGGATGCGAGAAGGTCGATATTGTTGAAAACATTGCAAGGGACAGAGCTAAGGAGTTATTCGGTGCTGACCATGCAAACGTACAGCCTCATTCAGGCTCACAGGCTAATATTGCCGTTTATTTTGCTATGCTTAAGCCCGGGGACACTATCCTTGGCATGAACCTTAACCACGGCGGACACCTTACACACGGAAGCCCCGTAAACTTATCAGGTAAATATTTCAATATCGTGCCTTACGGTGTTGATGAAAGCGGATATATTGATTACGATGAGTTTGAGAGGATAGCAAAAGAGGCACAGCCTAAGATGATAGTTGCGGGTGCAAGTGCTTATGCAAGAGTTATAGATTTTGAGAGGATAAGCCAGATCGCAAAGACTGTTGGGGCATATTTTATGGTTGATATTGCACACATTGCGGGCCTTGTTGCTGCAGGGCTTCATCCTTCACCCGTGCCTTATGCGGATTTTGTTACAACAACAACACACAAGACTTTAAGAGGACCCAGAGGCGGACTTATCCTTTGCAAAGAGGAGTATGCACAGGCTATCGATAAGGCTATTTTCCCCGGCACACAGGGAGGACCGCTCATGCACGTTATCGCGGCTAAGGCTGTTTGCTTTAAAGAGGCGTTATCACCTGAGTTTAAAGAGTATGCTAAACAGGTAACAGTTAATGCAAAGGCGCTTGCTGAGGGACTTATGGTTAACGGTATAGATATCGTTTCAGGCGGAACGGATAACCACCTTATGCTTGTGGATCTCAGAAGCGTTAAGCTTACAGGCAAGGTCGCTGAAAAGATGCTTGATGAGGTTTGTATAACATGTAATAAAAACACTATTCCCTTTGACCCTGAAACGCCCTTTGTTACAAGCGGTATAAGACTTGGTACTGCCGCTGTTACAACAAGGGGCATGAAGGAAGAGGATATGAAAGAGATCGCCGATATAATCGCTATGGTGCTTAAAGACTTTGATAATAAAAAAGATGAGGCTATAGCCCGCGTGAAAGCACTTACCGATAAATATCCTCTTTATTGAGAGCTTAAAGACCTTGGGACGCTGTCCCAAACCCTGTGAACCTTTGAAAAGGTTCAATCCAAACTTTGATTTGCAAAGCTCCGCTTTGCGGAAAAAAACAATGACTACCCCAAAGTGGGTAGTCATTTGTTTTTTACGCGAAACAAAGTTTCGCAAGTTAAGGTTTAGGTCAAGCCTTTTTAAAGGCTTGCGGGGGTACGGGGGCAGAGCCCCGGGGTTTTAATCCTTACTAAAGTTGACATATTGCGGTATTGGTAATAAAATGTTATACAAGAAAAATTTTGTCATTTGAAGACGGAGGCGAAAGGCTTGGCAGCAGAGATAGTATTTATAATTATACTGCTTATAATAAACGGTTTTTTCTCCCTTATAGAGAGTGCTCTTGTTTCGGCCAACGTAAACCTTATAAAAATGATGGCGGAGGGCGGAGATGAGAGAGCATCATCTGTGCTTGGCTATCTTGATAACAAATACAAGATACTGGCATCTGTTAGGGTATACATATACTTCACTCTTTTATTCGCCTGTGCGATAGCGGTAAGGTTTTTAGGTGACGGGCTTAAGGGCGTATTTATGTCCTACGGCATAGAGTCCTATCCATCGGTTATAGCAGATATAGTTATAATAGCGGTATTTGCCATAATAAGCCTGCTTTTATGCGAGCTTATACCTAAGCGTATGGGCATAAAGCATGCGGACGAGGTGCTTTTTAAAACAGGCGGTATGGTAGGGGTGTTATGTATCCCTGTGCGTCCTGTTGCGTTTGTTATTAACGGCATAGCTAACGCAGCAATAAGGCTTATGGGTGTTGATCCGGAAGAGATAGATAACGACATAACCGAAGAAGAGATACGAATGATGGTAGATGCGGGCGGTGACATAGGCTCCATAGACGAAAACGAAAAAGAGATGATAAACAATATCTTTGAGTTCGATAACACTATGGTAGGCGATATAGCTACCCACAGGACAGATGTTGTGGCTATACCTGTTACAAGCACTGTGCAGGAGATAATAGATGTTATAAACAGCGAGAAGTTCTCAAGGATACCTGTTTATGAGGAGAGCATAGATAACATTGTCGGCATTTTCCACGTTAAGGATATGGTGAAATGCCTTGTTACCGAGGACAGCGATTTTAAAGAAAGTTTTGACCTTAACGATATACTGATGAAGCCGTTTTTTGTACCCTTCTCTAAAAAGACAGACGAGCTTTTTGAGGAGATGCAGAAAAACAAGCTCCATATGGCCATCGTTATAGACGAATACGGCGGAACAGCGGGCCTTGTAACAATGGAAGATCTGCTTGAGGAGATAGTTGGTAACATCTTTGACGAATATGACGAGGTGGAAGAGGAGATACGTGCTGAGGGCGACAGCTTCGTTATAAAGGGAACAACACCCCTTGACGAGGTCGAGGAGCTGTTTAATGTGGAGCTTGAGGAAAGCGATGACTATGACACATTAGGCGGATATATAATAGGCAGGCTCGGACGTATACCCAATGACGGGGAATGCCCCATTGTTGCGGTTGGAAGCCTTGTTTTTAAAGTAATGGAAGTTGAAGATAAGAGGATAGAACTTGTAAGAGTTTCTAAATAAAATACTTAAGATAAAATGGTATCGAGTTTTTTTGATACCATTGATTTTTTGAAAAGAGGGATAGTTTTGGGAAACGATAAAACGGCACTTTTTAAGCTTGTGTTCACTATGGTGCTTTTTGGTACCATAGGCATTTTTGTAAGATATATAACTCTGCCTTCAAGCCTTATTGCACTTGTAAGGGGCATAATAGGTACACTTTACCTGCTTGTTGTTATAGTGGTAGTTAAAAGGCAGAAGATAGATGCAAGGGCGGTTAAGAAGAATCTGGCTCTGCTTATAATATCAGGTGTTGCCATGGGCTTTAACTGGATACTCCTTTTTGAAGCCTATAACTATACAACTGTTGCAACAGCGACCCTTTGCTACTACCTTGCCCCTATATTTGTTATAGTTGCTTCTCCCATACTGCTTAAGGAAAAGCTGACACTTAAACAGATCATCTGCGTTATCGTGGCCCTTATAGGTATGGTATTTGTTTCAGGCGTGCTTGAGATAAGCATAAGCATTACTGAGACAAGAGGTATAATCTTTGGTATAGGTGCGGCAGTGCTTTATGCAAGCGTTATTATGCTTAACAAAGTAATAAAGGACATTACAGCCTACGATAAAACTATTTTACAGCTTGCGGCGGCGGCAACAGTGCTTATTCCTTACTGTGCGTTCACAATAGATTTTACTACTCTTCAGGCGGACGGTATGGCTATAGCAATGCTTCTTGTTGTAGGTATACTCCATACGGGTATAGCCTACGCAATGTATTTTGGTGCCATAAAGGAGCTTAAAACTCAGACAGCGGCGATTTTAAGCTACATAGACCCCGTTGTTGCGGTGCTTTTATCAGCCGTATTGCTTAAAGAGGGCTTGGGTATCACGGGATTTGTTGGTGCTGTGCTTGTGCTCGGCTCAACACTTGTAAGCTCTGTTAGCTTAAAAAAGGAATAAGGATCAAAGTTTAAGCATTAGTTTATACAGGGGTGCAAAATGGGCTTTGGAATGATTATAAACAGTATTTTGCTTGGAATAGGGCTTGCGATGGATGCTTTTTCCGTATCCCTTGCAAACGGCCTTAATGAACCGGGTATGAAAAAGGGGCGGATTATAACGATAGCGGGGGTGTTCTCACTTTTCCAGTTTGCTATGCCTCTTATAGGGTGGATATGTGTATCCACCGTGGCACGGTACTTTGCTTTGTTTGAAAAGGCTGTTCCGTGGATAGCTCTTGTGCTTCTTACTTACATAGGCGGGAAAATGCTTTATGACGGGATAAAAGGCGGGGAGGACGGAGAAGAAGTACCGGCTTTAGGTATAGGCGAGCTTATGCTTCAGGGTGTTGCAACAAGTATAGATGCACTGTCTGTAGGCTTTACTATAGCGGCTTATAGCTTGGCGGAGGCATTTATCTCCTGCGTTATAATAGGCATTGTAACATTCTTTATATGTTTTACAGGTATAACCATAGGCAAAAAAGCAGGTACGGCCCTTGCGGGAAAGGCGGGCATACTTGGCGGAGTTATACTTATATTTATCGGCATAGAGATATTTGTGAGCAATATGTTTTAAATAAAAAAGGACGAAGAAAAATCTTCGTCCTTTTGTGTTATTAAAATCCCATTTCCTCTGCTGTGATGATCACTTTTATCCTTCCGGGGAAGTCATTCATCCTGAGGGCAACTATTTTTGAACAGAGAGTATGCTCACTTTTACAGTTTATGCATGTTCCTGTTTTAAGGCAGGGAGTATCGTCAAAATAACGTAATCTTACAACATTGGCAGGGGCAGCTACCTTTCTTGCTCTTTCAAGGGCGGCGGCTTCTGTGCCTGCTATTTTGTTTGCACCTGCTATGATAAGCACGTTTTTAGGGCCGAAGGCGATGGCCGCAACACGGTTGCCTGTACGGTCAATGTTGTAGATAACGCCGTCCTCGGAGATGGCATTGGCACTTGAAAGATACCAGTCAGCAGAAAATGCCCTGCGGAACATATCCCACATTTCTTCTGTATCTTTTGCATTATCTCTGTCAATGGTTTCATAGTTTCCTTCGTTAAGGGCACGGATAAGACCCATGTCTTTAAGTGTCATACTTCCGCCCCAGCTTACAAGGGAGCCTTCGGGAATAAGCTCGAGGGCCTTTTTCATTGCATCTTCTGCAGTCTCGCAGTAGAAAGCATCAAAGTGTCTTTTTTTAAGGTTTTCAACAACTCTTTTTGCAAGCAGGCTGTTTCTTTCTGTCATAGGGTGCATGTTATACCTCCTTTAATGGAACTTGTCTTTTTACGATGTCTTCAAGTGTATCTCTTTCTCTTATAAGCACGACCTCACCGTTTTCACGGATAAGCACCTCTGCGGGGCGTAAGCGGTTGTTATAGTTTGAGCTCATTGTGTGGCCATAGGCACCTGCGTCAAGCACGCCTAAAATATCTCCCTCAAAGATCTCGGGAAGGGTGCGGTCTATAGCAAGCTTATCTCCGCTTTCACAAATATTGCCCACAACAGTGACCTCCTCGTTTTTAAGAGAGGGGGTATCATCTTTTCTGTAGATCTCAATACCATGGTAGGAATCATACATAAGCGGTCTTGCAAGCACGTTAAAGCCGATATCTGTGCCGATATATTTTTTATCATAGCTTGTTTTAACGGTGTGGACCTTGCCTAAAAGCACAGAGCACTCGGCGCTGATGTATCTTCCGGGCTCGATACGAAAGGTAAGGTGTTTGCCTGTTTTTTCTTCGTATGCAAAAAGTGCCTCGTCAATTTTTCTGCCAAGCTCTTTTATATCGAGGGGAGACTCGTCTTCCTCCTTTTTGTAGGGTATACCGAAACCGCCGCCAAGGTCTACAAATTTTATGCCTTCAAACTGCTCAGCTATCTCAAGGATAGAACCGATGCTTTTAACAAAGCTTTCTCCGTCCATAAAAAGTGAGCCTATATGCTGGTTTATACCAACAAGCTCAAGGTCATATTTTTTAAGTATCTCCTTTACCTCAGGTATAAAAACAGGGTCAACGGCGAACTTTGTTTTCTTTCCGCCTGTTACTACCTTTTCGTGATGGCCTGCACCTACGCCGGGATTAAAGCGTACAGCTACCTTTCCGCCGGGGTTGAGCCTTCCATACTGCTCAAGCTGGGAAACGCTGTCAACGCTTGTAAGCACACCTTCATTTATGGCGTAGAGCATTTCCTCCTCGCTTACGTTGTTGCAGATATAAAATATCTCGTGGGGCTCA
>SVDG01000054.1 GCA_015057875.1 Lachnospiraceae bacterium
CAAAAAGTGATTTAGAATTCCATGATCAAGATCTTCATAAAATTCATCCCGATGAGACTGAGATAACCGAAGATTTTATCAGAGATGATAATTACTATATAAGAATCCGCGAAGAAAAGAATGGAGACAAAACTATTAAAGAATTTTATGAAAAAGTTGACTTGTGCAATCAACTGCATCGTTTAGATTATTTGTTATTGAATATGCGTGGGTTATGCAAAAAAGTAACGGACAAGCATCCTGCATACGGAAAATTAATGGAGTCAATCGATCTGTTGCAACATAAAAGAAATGTAATGAGATAAAAATAGCAGTCACAGGAAGTTAACTCCGGACATAATGCTAGAGAATTCCTTATACTTCTGTCTACCCCAGTAAAAGCAACTTTAGATAGTATTCTATCAAAATATTTTTCATAAAGGTTATATCTATCAAATGTTCCCTTAAAATACGGAAAAATCTTAAAAATTGATAGAAATTTAGTATATATTATTCCAAATTTTATCTGCAGCGCTGGAAAGTGCTTCCTCCTTTCGCTCATTTGATTACGAGTAAGCTAAAAACACCTCAGAAGTAATCAGCAAAAAACCTTGATTTTAAGACAAACTCTCTTTTCCAGGCCATGTTCGACTCCCCTCATCTCCCCGTAACTACATCAGATCTATCTTCGTCCAAAAACGTCAAAAGGCCTTATACCGAGGATCAGCTTGATATAAGGCCTTTTTTATCGTCGATCATATTTTATTCACAGAAAACAAGAGGTTTTATAAGGTCTGCGGGCTTGTTGGCCATAAGGTGGAATGCTGTTTCCACGTGCTCTATGCCTTTAAAGGTATGGGTAACAAGTCTTGACGGATCGATATATCCTTTCTCGATCACCGCGAGCATTTTCTCCATCCTTCGCCTTCCTCCGGGGCAAAGGCCTCCTTTTATGGTTTTATGACCCATTCCGCTTCCCCACGCTATAAGGGGGATAGGTAGGCTTTCCGCTCCTGTATAAAAGTTTATGTTGGCAACAGTACCTCCGGGACGCAGCATTTTTATGGCTGTTGAAATGCTGTTTACATCTCCGCCGGCGATGATGACCTTATCAACGCCCTTTTTGTTTGTCAGCGCCTTTATCTGTTTTGCGGTGTCCTCTTTCATATAGTCTACTATGATATCCGCACCGTACTCTTTAGCTATCTCTATACGTTTGAATTTTGACTCTGTTTCCACCGCATATATTTTGCCCGCACCTCTTAAGGCACAGCCTGCAACAGCCATAAGGCCAACGGGGCCAACACCCATAACAACAACGCTTTCGCCAAACTGCACATCTGCAAGCTCAACTCCGTGAAAGCCTGTGGACATCATATCGGTAGCAAATATAGCCTTATCAAGGGGCATACCCTCAGGAAGATGCGCCGCATTCATATCCACATCGGGAACGAGGAAGTACTCCGCAAAAACGCCGTCCAGAGAGAAGGCATATTTAAAGGAGTCCATAAGCATCTCCGTATGCTGATGGACGCTATCCTGTATAACAGGGTGTCTCCAGTCGGGGGTCACGGCAGGAACAACTATCCTGTCACCCACTTTATAGTCCTTTACCTCGCTTCCTACCTCCACTATCTCGGCGATAGCTTCATGTCCTAAAATGCGATCCTTAAGAAATTTAGGAGACCCTATTTCATAGGCATTATGAACATCCGATGAGCAGGGTGCTATAACAAGCGGCCTTACCACAGCATCAAAGGGGCCCGCAGAAGGTTTAGCCTTCTCTATCCAGCCAACCTCTTTACCGGGCACAGTGCAACCAAAACCTTTCATAAAAATACCTCCCCTTTAGGGGCGTTGAGATAAGAAAACATAGATTATCTGAAATAGATGATTTTCTGCATATTCACGGAAGGATTCCGCAGGCATCCTTTGACTTAGGCTGTCAAGGAAGCCTGACCATAGCACCCGGCGAGCAAGGGCCGCGTAGCGGTTTTGATTGCGAAGCAATCAAAATGCCGACCGGAAGATGCAAAAATCAGCATTTCAGGAGGCATGGTTTCTTATCTCAGCGCCCCTTTCTGTACGCAAATTTACTTCTTACCAATTATAATAGCAATGTTTGACCCAATTATCAAATTTATTATATCCGCCGTTTACAAAAGCTTTATCAACAAACCTGATACTCCTCATCAAACTATAGAAAAACCTGATTAGACCGCTATCTTTCATTATGCTAAAATTTATATAACGCATAAACAGGATTTATGATCGAGGTGTGATATGAAATATTTTATAGGTATAGACATAGGCTCCACCTGTTCAAAAACGGTGGTCATGGACGAAAATAAAAACCTTATCCACAAGCTCCTTATGCCAACAGGCTGGAGCAGTATAGATACGGCAGAAAACATACTTAAAGCCCTTAATGAAAATGGGATAAGTGCTGAAGAAAGTGCCATAGTTGCCACAGGCTACGGCAGGGTATCAGTGCCCTATGCGGATAAAAGCGTTACTGAAATAACCTGCCATGCAAAGGGAGCCTGTTTTTTAAGCGGCTCTGATGATGTTTTTGCCATAGATATCGGCGGACAGGACACAAAAATAATAAGCATAGAAAACGGTGCCGTAAGCGACTTTCTTATGAACGACAAATGCTCGGCGGGTACAGGCCGTTTCCTTGAGATAATGGCAAACACCCTCTCCTTAAGGCCTGAGGAGCTTTGTATCCTTGCGGAAAAAGGAAGCGGTGTAAGCATAAGCAGTATGTGTACGGTTTTTGCGGAAAGCGAGGTAATAAGCCTGATAGGTAAAGGAGAAAGCCGCGAGAACATTGCCTTTGCCGTTGTGGACAGCATCGTTAAAAAGGTATCATCTCAGGCTAAGAGGTTATCCATAGGCGGACGACCCGTTTACCTTACCGGCGGACTTTGTGAATTTGATTTTCTTATCAGATCTCTTTCAGATGAGCTTGGCCTTAAGGTCAAAAGCTCTCCCGATGCCAGGTTTGCCGGCGCAATAGGTGCCGCATTAAGCGCTTTTAAAGTTAAAAAATAACGGAGGATAAAACTATGAACGATAAATTACCTTTAAATTTTGAAGAATTCAGCGAGCAGAGAAAAGCAGGTTTTTTAAGAGTTAAAAAAGTTAAAGAAGACGGCGGCCACGTTGCAGGTACATTCTGCACTTACACTCCCGTTGAAATACTTGATGCCGCAGGCTTCACACCCGTAAGCCTTTGTGGTATGAGTGCCGAGACTATACCCGATGCGGAAGTGCATCTTCCCAAAAACCTCTGTCCTCTTGTTAAGTCAAGCTATGGCTTTGCCGTATCTGACAAATGCCCTTACACATACTTTGCAGATCTTATCGTTGCGGAAACCACCTGCGATGCAAAGAAAAAGATGTATGAGCTTTTAAATAAGATCAAGCCTACCTACGTCCTTCATCTTCCCCAGGGTCTTGCGGGAGAAGCAAGAGAGGCGTGGAGAAAAGAGCTTTACCGTTTCAAGGCTTATCTTGAGGATACCTTCGGCGTTGAAATAACAGACGAAGCCTTAAGAAAAGCATCAGAAGAGCGAAATGCAGAAAGAAGAGCAAAGCTTGACCTTATGGAGCTTCAGAAAAACGTGCCCCCTATGCTCAAGGGTCTTGATATGTATACCACCCTTGAAGGAAGCGGCTTCCTTTTTGAAAATGACCAGAGGATAGCAAGCCTTAAGGGACTTGAGAAGAAGGTAAAAGACGAGTATGCCGAAGGTAAAAACCTTATATCCGTTAACGAAAAGCGTATACTTGTTACAGGCTGCCCCATCGGAGGCGTTTTACACAAAACAGTAAAGGCCATCGAAGAAAGCGGCGGCGTAGTGGTATGCTTTGAAAACTGCACAGGCATCAAGGCCATAAGAAAACAGGTGGATGTTGAGGCAGAGGATATTATCGGAGCTATTGCGGACAGATACATAGATATCGGCTGTGCCGTTATGACACCCGACCCCAACAGGATGGAGCTTTTAAAAGAGCTTATAGCAGAATATAACATCGAAGGCGTTATAGAAATAGACCTTCAGGCCTGCACTCCCTACTGCGTTGAGGCATTTACCATCTCGGCCCTTATGAAAGAGATAGGTATGCCCTATATGGCTATTGAGACCGACTATTCCACAAGCGACAGCGGACAGCTTTTAACAAGGATAGAAGCCTTCCTTGAAAGACTTTAAAAAAAATAAAGGAACGTATCAAAAGATACGTTCCTTTTGTTTTGTTTATCCTACCTGTCCCTCTTTATCAAATATGATATCGATAAGGGGGGCAATAACTATAACGGCTGAAATCATCTTCATCCATAACGCTGTTGTGATGCATGACATCTCTTTATTTACACAAACACCGATAAGCTTTGTGAATGTAAGGAAAAGCATAACACCGCAGGCGATAGCTATAAAATGAATGAGCTTCTGATCCTTTTTGGAAAGGAGGCCCACTACAGCCACAACTATAAGTATAACTGCGATGACGATAGCCGCCTGGCCTGTGTAGTGGCATTTCATAAATACCTGCTTACCTGTTTCAAGGGTAAGCATCTTATCGCATACAGGTGCCCATATTTTAAGGGTACCGAAAATTGCAAGGGTGCAAAGTATCTCGATGATATTAACGATAGTTGTTAATTTTGTTTTCATTTTGTCTGCCTCCTCATATTTCAACAAGCACGCCGTTTTCAAGACGCATACGGCGGTTTGCCTGTCTGCTCCTTTCGCTGTTATGTGTGACCATTACAACAGCGGCGCCTCTTGCGGCTTCTTCCTTGAATATTGATATCATCTCGTTTGACCAATGCTCGTCAAGGTCGTTTGTAGGCTCATCTGCAAGGATAAGAGAGGGCGAATGTATAAGGCTCCTTGCGGCTACTGCCCTTCTTCTTTGTCCTCCGCTAAGCTGATGAGGGAAGAAGTTTGCACGGTCGCTTAAACCGAAGCGTTCAAGAAGTTCATCAACGTTCCTTAAATCCTTTCCGTCAGCTTTACCTATTTTGCGGGCAAACTCAAGGTTTTCCTTAAGGGTAAGTGCCTGCACAAGGTTGCTGTCCTGGAATATAAAGCCTATCTTTGTTGCGCGCAGGTCAGCCTTTTCATCATCGCTTAAGGTGGATACGTCTTCACCTTCTATGATGATGCTCCCTCCGTCATTTTTAAGCAAAGTACCCATAACATAAAGCAGAGTACTTTTGCCTATGCCCGAGGGGCCTTCTATTGCCAGAAAGTCGCCCGGATCAAGCGTAAGGTCAACGTCCTTAAGGGGAGTTACAAGCTCACCCATGTGATAATCTTTTCTTATATGTTCAAGTTTACATATTTCCATTTTTATACCTCCCCCTGTGTTATAGCTACCTGAGGGTCAAGGGCTGCACTTCTTAAAGCGGGGCCTACCGCTGAAACAAAGCCTATAGCTACTGCAAGCAGAACACCGCTTCCGCCACAGATAAGGGCAAGGGAAGCGTTCCATACGGAAGGAGAAAGCATAAACGCATCTTTAAGCATATCTATTACATATCCCATGGAAAGCACAGCTATAACGCTTCCTATAACGCCTCCTGCAACTGCCATGATGCCGCATTCAGCAAGCACAAGGGTAAACACCTGTCCCTTTTTGAGACCGAGAGCACGCAGAAGACCTATCTCCTTTTTCCTTTCCTTAGCAAGAGAGTTGAAACGGCCAAAAAGCGCCATAACAGCTATTACCATAGATGCGGCCCAGAGGGCAAATATGACCTTCATCATAGTTTCAAGCTGTGTCTGTAAGGATGTGATAGTCTCGCTTGTAAGCACACAGCGTGCATCCATGCCGCTGTCCTCCACCTGTTTAACAAACGCTTCTGGGTCAACACCCTCTTCAAAGCGTACCATTATTACGGATATCTGCTCATAGGGGTCTTTCTTCTGCCAGTCCTCCCTAAGCACATCAGAGCTTAAGCATAAGGCACGGCAGGTATCTATATCCATAAAAATTGTGCTGTCCATACCTGTTCCCGTGGGCTCCATCTGGTGCGCCGCAAAAAGCTGCTCGCCAAGTATCATATATTTATAGCCTACTATATCGCTATCCATACTGCTGCCGAGGATAATGTCCTCAGGCCCCATGGCCTTTATTGTCTCCTCTCCTAAGAAGGGAGCAAGTATAAAGTCCGTTTCGGTATCAAAACCGATTATCCTTGCCTCCTCGCCGGGCTCACAGCATCCGAGGGCGAGGGTCTGTGCATAAAACTGAGGAGTAAGGGCACTGACTCCTTCAAGGGCCATTGCTTCCTTTAATACATCCTCAGACATATATATATTTTCGGGACTTGCTGTAAAAAGGAGCTCCTCGCTCTGGGTAGGTGCATATTTGGGTATAAGCACCGCATCGGCACCAAGCCTCTGTTTTGAGAGCTCAAGTCCGTTATTCATTACCTGAAGCACACCCAGCACCATAACAAAGACCATGACCGTTACAAGGGTTATGGCCACCGTAACAAGTGACTGCACTCGTCTTCTTTGTATATTTTTCCACGCAAGGTCAAACATACCTTAAACCTCCTGACATAAAAATAGCGTTAAATCAACTTACACATAACGCAAACATCATTTTCATCTTACGGCGGAAAGCAATATATGTCAATACCACCGCTTTTAACCCGGACCTGCAAAAAAGCCCCCTCTCTCCCCACCCGTAGGGGGTGTTTATATCGTTTTTTTTCGGCACGAAATGTTCACGTTTTATGCGTTTTTGATACAATGACCACCATAACAACACATAATATGGCATAAATCCCCTGTATCACAGGGTTAGTCTTGACAAAACATAACGATAGCAGTAAACTATAAACGAAATTTATAGTAATTATAAAAATTTTCTATAATCTTTATATCACTATAGAAAAAAACTATAGAAAATGTTGGGAGTGAAGAAATATGGCTGATGACCTTCAGTTAAACGCTAATTCCGAGCCCTCTATGGCTCAGCTTGAAAACCTTACACGCCGACAGCTTAAAGAGCTGGAGGAAAAAGAAAAGACACCTACCCAGAAGGTAATTGAATTTATCGTTATGATACTTCCCATAGTATGCGGTTTTATTGCTGTTGCGGAATATCTTATCATACCCGATAAGGGTATGAACAAAAACCCTATGTACTATATTTATGTGCTTGCGATCTTTATGGCGGCTTACGTTATAGCAGGCATATTTGCTTTTGTAAGAAAATCAGCAGGAAACAAGATATTCTATGAAAAGCTCCATTACAGAGCACCTCTTTTTGCGGCTCTTTTCCTGTTCCTTGCGGTATATGATTACCTTACATTAAAAACAGGAATACTTACACAGCCCTTCATCCCCTGTATGAACTTTATAATCAACGCCTTCGTTAAAGAGTATCCTATGCTTATAGACTGTACTATAAACACACTTAAGCTTCTCTTTATCGGCTACGGCATAGGTGTATCCCTCGGCCTTGTTACAGGTATCACCTGCGGATACTCCAAAAAGGTTCGTTACTGGATAGACCCTATAATCAAATTCTTAGGCCCTATCCCCACATCAACTTGGATACCTATCACCATGGTTATTGCAACATCACTTTTTATGGGTGCTGTTTTCATCATCGCCCTCGGCTCATGGTTTGCCGTAACGGTAGCATCTATAACAGGTATATCAAACGTTGACAAAGACTTCTTTGAGGCAGCTAAAACTCTTGGTGCAAGCAAAAGACAGCTTGTTTTCCGCGTTGCTATCCCTCACGCTATGCCCTCTATCCTTCAGGGCTGCACACAGGCCATGAGTTCATCATGCGTTGCCCTCATGATAGCAGAGATGCTCGGTGTTAAATCAGGTCTTGGCTGGTATATGACATGGCAGACAGGCTGGGCAAGCTACGATAAGGTTTTTGCGGCACTTTTTGTTATCTGCCTTATCTTCACCCTTGTAACAAAGGTACTTGAAAGGATCAAACGCTACGTTTTACGCTGGCAGAACGGAGGGGAAAAATAATGTCTGACAGAAATGTTACCCTTAAGCTTGAAAATGTAAGCAAAGTATTTGCAAAGGTAGAAAGCGATGAGGTAACTCACGCATTACATAACGTTTCAACAACAATGGAAAGCGGAGAATTCATCTCCCTCGTAGGTCCTTCAGGCTGCGGTAAATCAACTATCCTCCGCCTTGTTGCAGGCCTTATAACACCAACTCTCGGCAAAGTGACCGTAAACGATGTTGAGGTGGACGGTCCTCATCCCCAGAGAGGTATGGTTTTCCAGAAGCCCACCCTTTTCCCCTGGTTAACGGTTGAAAAGAACATCGGCTTCAGCCTTGATATGCAGGGCACCCTTAAAGGCAACGAGGACAAAGTAGCACGTATGCTCAAAGTCATCGGCCTTGAAAAATTCAAAGACGATTATCCCGCACAGTTATCAGGCGGTATGGCACAGAGAGTAGCCCTTGTTCGCTCCCTTATAAACGAACCCGAAATATTGCTCCTTGACGAGCCCTTAGGTGCTCTTGATGCTTTCACCCGTATGAACATGCAGGATGAGATATTAAGTATCTGGGCAGAGAGGAAACAGCTTGCCCTCATGGTAACACACGATGTTGATGAGGCTATATATATGGGAAGCCGTGTTATCGTTATGGATGCAAACCCCGGAAGGATAATCGCTGACATAAAAATAGACGAGCCCTTCCCTCGTGACCGTTCAAGTGCAAGCTTCGTTGAATACCGTAACGATATCCTCAACAAGCTCCACTTTGGCGGAAAACACACTGATTAAACAGTATTTCTGAAGCTGCGGGCACAGCTTTAAAAATAAAAAAATTTTTTTAAAAAAGGAGAGTATTCAAAATGAAAATGAAAAAATTACTTGCTCTCGCTTTAGCATTTGCTATGGTATTTGGCGTAGCAGCTTGCTCAAGCAAAGAGGAGAACTCACAGTCGATCGCCGGCGATACAAACAATGACGGTCAGATCGACATGGGCACAGAGGAAGACGTTGAAGTTAACACAGAAAACGCAGCAGTTCATATGAACTCATACGAGGCTTCAACATCAGGCAAATGGGAAGCTATGTTCACTCCCATCGAAATGGAAGGCCGTGCTATCGATATGGCAAACTTCGACCTTACACCCACAGCTGACGAGCTTGCAGCTATGGAAAAAGAGCCCGCTTACGGCAAACCCGTTCTTTACTACATGGCAGACGGATGTACAGCAGGCCCTACAGTAGCTAACCACCTTGGCTACTATGAAGAAGCCGGCCTTACAAGCGAAGGCGTTAAAGGCTCATCTTACACAGAGGCTCTCGGTATCGGCCAGGCTACAGTAGCAGTAGGTCATATCGCTACAATGCTCGTTCCCATCACAAACAACGTAGACCTTACATTCGTTGGCGGTGCTCATATCGGATGTAAATCACTCTACGTTCTTGCTGACAGCGAGTACAACACAACAGCAGACCTTAAAGGAACAGCTGTTTCAGTTCCCAACGGTATCGGCAAATCAGACTACAACATCACTTGCTTATTACTTGACGCTGACGGAATCAACCCTCAGACAGACGTAACTTTAACACAGGTTTCTGCTGACGCTTGCCTTAAAGCTATGCAGAACGGTGAGATCAGCGCTGCCCTTCTTTCTGACACATACGCTTACGGTATGGTTAAAGACGGCACACTTAAATGTATCCGTTCACTCCTTGACGAGGACTTCGCAGACGAGAACTGCTGCGTTATCGCTATGAACAGAACATTCACACAGGAAAACCCTGTTATCTCTAAGAAGATCGTTCAGGCTGTTCAGAAAGCACATTCTTACATGAGAGACAACCCCGAAGAAGCTACACAGATGCTTATGGATCAGGGCTGGAACGGCGGTAACTACGAGATGAACGTAATGCTTAACAACTCACTTCAGTTCGGTCTTGCTCAGGACTTCACAGAAAAAACTCTTACTGACGTTGTAGGCAAATACGTAAGACTTGGTCTTATCGCAAACATGGACAATGTTGACGAGATCATGGATATCGCTTGGACTCCCGTATTATAATGAACACATTATAATGATATAAAGAAAAGGCTTCCTTTTAAGGAAGCCTTTTTTATTCTTATATTTATTTGCCTTTTCCGGCACTTACCACTATATAAACTATGGAGCATACCGCCAGTATATAGGGATAGAACAGGCAGGGCAGTATATCAAAGGCTGATATGCTGCTGCCAAGGCTTACTGCTGTTGATACGGCAATAAGCATCTGCGCACCGTAGGGGATTATACCCTGGAATATACAGGAGAAGGTGTCAAGAAGAGATGCGCTCTCCTTAGGTGTTATGCCGTATTCCGTACTTATCTCCTTTGCTATGGGGCCCGCCATAACTATGGCAACGGTGTTGTTGGCTGTAGCAACGTCCATTGCACCAACAAGAAGGCCTACGCCAAGGCGGCCGCCTATCCTGCCCCTGAAGAAACGGCGGATAAATTTAAGCAGTGCCTCAAAGCCGCCGAACTCCCTTATAAGTCCGCACATGGCAGAAACCAGCACAGTGACCATTATCGTTTCAAACATACCGCTTGCACCGCTTCCCATATTAGAAAGCAGAGACATAACGCTTACAGTACCCGTTATAACAGTTATAACTACGCCGGAAACTATGCCCACGATAAGAACAACAAACACGTTTACACCAGCTATACCGCCGATCATAACAAGGATATATGGTATAAGCAGTAAAAGATTATAATCAGGTATTTCTATCTGTCCCGCGCTTCCGCTTAAGGAAAGCACTACTGTGATCATGATAGTAACTATTGCCGCAGGAAGGGCAATTTTAAAGTTGGCCCTGAATTTGTCCCTCATGGCACAGCCCTGAGAGTTGCAGGCAGCTATGGTTGTATCTGAAATAAAGGAAAGATTATCTCCGAACATTGCGCCACCCATAACAGAGCCAATGCAAAGGGGAAGAGAAAAGCCCGCAACCGTTGATACCGCAACGGCAATGGGTGTAATAAGTGTTATCGTTCCAACCGATGTACCCATAGCTGTGGATACAAAGCAGGCCGCAATAAAAAGCACGGCAACAGCAGACCACGCAGGTGTTACGCCAAGAAGGAAGTAGGCAACAGC
>SVDG01000055.1 GCA_015057875.1 Lachnospiraceae bacterium
GAACGGATTGCTTCTTTGAGCGAAATGGATGATTTGGATATTTTTGCGGAGTTTGATAATACTCAAAAGGGAAAATATGATCCAGAACTATTCGCTGCATTGACGGATGGCTTGCCCAGAGAATCGTTGGAACAGTTGCGAAATGGTTTAGCCACTGGCGATCCCGACACATACGAATATTTTGGTCTGAATGGTAAAGTGGATGATGGAAATGAAGGAGATTATACTCGAACAAGAAAAAAATAGCGTTTCTCCCTCGAAAAAGAAATTTGATTGGGAAAAAGCAAGCCACATTGCAACGGTTTTCAGTTCAATTAGTGTTATAGTAGCAGTCGTCACTCTGGCTATAAGTATGTACCCACAGCTCATTTGGAAAAACACAAACTATGTTGAAAAAGCAAATGCTGGTGATATATACTCACAAATGTTTTTAGCGGAGCACTATTATGAAATCGGTGATTATAACGAAGCTATATATTGGTACAAAATTGCTGCAATGGCAGATAGTGAGTATCAAGCATATGCATATAATAACCTCGGTGTGTTGTACGCAGAAGGATATGGGCTTTCCGACGATGTGGACAATGGATATAGACGGTATGAACAATCTCTAAAATTGTTTCAAAACGCTTCAAGCATAGATGCAAAATTCAAGGATAACATTTGGGTTTTGTTGAAAGGAAATTCAAAGGAATGTTTTCCCAATATTAACTATGATAACTTAGTAGCAGAGTTGCAATTTGATGAGACAAGCAGCGTGGAGTCATCTTATTATGAATATCGTGAAATCACAAAAGGTGGTGTATTTTGGGAGGATAACAAAAAATACACCTACCACGGATTAGTTTCAACACCAAGTACAGACGGGCTAAGCAAATCTCACTATGTGTATTATGTACAAGTATATCGAGATGATTCCGTTCCGCTTCCGGACTATTATTTTGCCTATTTAGAAAGTTCATAAATTTATTAAGGCATAAAAGCGGATTGCTTTTATGCCTTATGTTACTTTTTGCAGAAAAACCCCTTGACAAATCTCGTCTTGATTGCGGATAGAATAATTTTTCGCAAAATAAATATGAAGGAGAAGGAGATTATGAAGTTAAAAAAAGCATTAGCTATCGTTATGACCGCATGCATGACTTTAGCAATGGTTCCTGTTGTGGCTTTGGGTGCTACTACAGTCAGCGATTACGATGAATTTATTGATGCTGTTAATGCAGGTGGAGAAGTAGTTTTAGATAATGATATCGTATTAACTGCTGGAGTAAATATAACAAATGATGTTGTATTAAATCTTAACGGAAAAAATATTACAGGTAACAGTACATTTACTGGGGATGTTGACTACTTATTAGCGGTTAAACGTGGTGGTAAACTTACTATCAAAGGTTCTGGTACTATTGATGCCGAAAACACAATGTGTGCAATCAAAATGACTGTTAAAGGAGAAGCTGCTACTGGTACTACAGATGGAATAGCTGAACTTGTTGTAAATGGTGGTACTATTAAAGGTAATAAATACCCTATCTCCGGTAATGGTTTAAGACATGATACAAAAATAACTATCAATGGCGGTGCTATCATCGGCGGTTATGTTGGTATCTTCCAGCCCCAGAATGGTGAATTAAATATCAACGGTGGTACTATCGAAGGAACAACTGGTGTTGAAGTACGTAGTGGTAGCGTAACAATTACAGGTGGTACTATTTCAGGTGGCACTGGTGAATATGGTTTAACAGGTTCTGGTAACGGTTTCACAACTAAAAATGTTGGTTTAGCTGTTGTTCCTCATGGTGGAGAAACTATTACTGCTGTTGTTAGTGGCGATGCAAATATTACAGGTTCTGTTGGTGCTGTTGTTACAGCTAATGATGGTCCTGATACAACTACAGCAAAAGATGGTAACGCAACTCTTACTGTAAAGGGTGGGGCATCTATTGAAGGTACAGCTATCGAAGGTTACGGTTTAAGAGTACTTGATGGTGCTACCGCTACAGTTACTGATGATGCATCAGTTAAGGCACCTCAGGGTTATGGTATTTATGTTAGAGGTCTTGAAGACAATGCTACTGATAAAACTACTTTAAATGTTTCCGGTGGTTCAATTTCAGGTAAATTATATGGTATTGCTGGTAATGGTTATGCTAAAAATGGCGGTACTAATGTAAACATTACAGGTGGTCAGATTACATCTGATGGCGTTGCTATTTATAATCCTCAGAGCGGTAAATTAAGCATCACTGGTGACGATACTTATATTGAAGGTACAACTGGTGTATATGCACTTGATGGAGAAATAGATATTACTGGTGGTACAATCATCGGTAATGGCGCTGTTAAAAATGTATCACAGACATCAAATGGTGCTGTTGGTACTGGTGCAGCCGTTGTTTTTGAAACAAACTCAACTTACAGCGGCAGTTTAGATGCAAGTATTTCTGGCGGATATATTTCAAGTGAAAACAATGTCCCTGTTCAGGCTGAAAAAACAGCAGGAGATGATGAACCTGAAAAATCATTCATTTCAGGCGGTAGTTTCTCTGAGCCTATTTCAAAAGAATTATTAGCAGATAACGTATATTCATATGCTGTACCTGGTGGCAACAATAGATACTTTGATAATGAAGAAGATGCTATTGAAGCAGCACAGGGGCTTTCAAACATCCTTGGTGAAAATATCCCTGTTTACAGTGTAAACGATTTAGATGCATCAGGTGAACCAGCAGATGATGCCGAACCTATTATAGTTACTCCCGCACCTGTTTTCCCTACATTCGACAGAGGTCAGTCTGTAGAAATGAAAGTACCTACATATACTGTTGATGCTGTAGCCGAAAACGGTGAGATCGGTGTTCATGAAGAAGCTAAAGTTGGCGAAAAGGTTATTGTTGTTGCAACACCTGATAAAGGTTATGTATTAACATCTGTTAAAGTTTATGACAGATATGGTAAAGAAATCGCTTTAACAGCTATGGGCGGAAATAACTTCTATTTCACAATGCCTTACGGTAATGTTAAGATCGAAGCTATCTTTGAGAAATATGTTCCTACAGAGGCTGACATGATCGTTTTAACGATTGGTTCAAAAGATATCAATGTATTTGGCGAAGTTGTGGCATATGATGTAGCTCCCGAGATCGTTGGCGGTTACACAATGCTCCCCGGAAGAGCTATCGTTGAGGCTCTTGGCGGAACAATCAGCTGGGATGCAACACTTCAGAAGGTAACAGTTGTTAAAGATGGAAAAACTATCGAGTTCTACATTGGTAAAGACTTTGCAATGGTAGATGGACAGCCCGTAGTTCTTAACACACCTGCTTACATTAAAGACGGCAGAACATTTATTGAGGTAAGAACACTTACAGAAAACCTTGGTGCTGATATCCAGTGGAACGGCGAAACAAGCGAAGTTACAATCATTCCCGGTAAATAAAAAAGTAGTTTTAAAGGATAAGGCCTAAAAGCCTTATCCTTTTTTATTTGGATGATACAAGAACAAATGTTTGTTAATTTGAGTGTTCGCCTATACAATATAAATTTAGTATGATATAATTCTTCTGTTAATAAGTTTGGAACGGAGGTGTGATAATGGACTTTAAGCTTCATTCGGTATATAAACCTACAGGCGATCAGCCCGAGGCTATTGAAAAGCTCACAGAGGGATTTATAAACGGTAAAAAATTTCAGACTCTTCTTGGCGTAACAGGTTCTGGCAAAACCTTTACAATGGCTAATGTTATAGAAAAGCTCGGTAAGCCTACACTTGTGCTTGCCCATAATAAGACCCTTGCCGCACAGCTTTACAGCGAGTTTAAAGAATTTTTCCCTGAAAACGCTGTAGAATACTTTGTATCCTATTACGACTATTATCAGCCTGAGGCTTATGTTCCCAGCAGCGATACCTATATTGAAAAGGATTCATCAATAAATGATGAAATAGATAAACTCCGTTATTCAGCTACATCTGCACTTATAGAAAGAAATGATGTTATCATTGTTGCCAGTGTATCCTGTATCTATGGTTTGGGTGATCCCAGCGATTACAAGGATATGATGATCTCTTTACGCCCGGGTATGATAAAAGACAGGGACGATGTTATAAGAAAGCTTATAGAGATACAGTATGACCGTAATGATATGGATTTTCAGCGTGGTACATTCCGCGTAAGGGGAGATGTTGTTGAGATATTCCCTGTGGCATCAAGTGAAAGGGCTGTAAGGATAGAATTTTTTGGCGATGAAATAGATCGTATTTCTGAGATAGACGTGCTTACAGGCGAAATTTTAGGCGTAAGGAACCATGTAAGTATTTTTCCTGCAAGTCATTACATCACACCACCTGAAAAAATGAAAATATCGCTTAGACGTATTGAAGATGAACTTGAATCAAGACTTAAAGAGTTAAAAAGTGAGGACAAGCTTCTTGAAGCACAGAGACTTGAGCAGAGAACGAATTATGATCTTGAAATGATGCGTGAGATGGGATTCTGCTCAGGTATAGAAAACTATTCAAGACATTTATCTCTAAGGGAGGCAGGAAGCACTCCTGCAACTCTTCTTGATTTCTTCCCGGATGATTTCCTTATGATAGTTGACGAGTCTCATGTTACTATCCCTCAGGTAAGGGGAATGTACGAGGGTGACAGGTCAAGAAAAACAACTCTTGTTGACTATGGTTTTCGTCTTACGTCTGCACTTGATAACAGACCACTTAAGTTTGATGAGTTTGAAGGGAAAATAAACCAGATGCTTTTTGTTTCTGCTACTCCTTCAAAATATGAGGCAGCTCATTCTGAGTTAACGGTTGAACAGATCATCCGTCCCACAGGTCTTCTTGACCCTAAAATAGAGCTTAAGCCGGTTGACGGTCAGATTGACGATCTGCTTATACAATGCAAAAAAACGATCGAGAAAGGCAATAAGGTGCTTGTAACAACGCTTACAAAAAGGATGGCAGAAAGACTTACTGATTACCTGCGTGAAGCCGGTGTAAGGGTAAGGTATCTCCATTCTGATATAGATACTCTTGAAAGGCTTGAGATAATAAGAGACCTACGAATAGATGTTTTTGATGTTCTTGTTGGCATCAACCTTTTAAGAGAGGGACTTGATATACCCGAAGTAGCACTTGTGGCAATTTTAGATGCAGATAAAGAGGGCTTCCTTCGTTCAGAAACTTCTCTTATACAGACAATAGGACGTGCCGCAAGGAACAGCAGCGGAAGAGTTATAATGTATGCCGATGTTATTACTGATTCAATGCGCCGCGCTATTGATGAAACAGAAAGACGTAGGATGATACAGGAAGACTACAATAAAAAACATGGCATTACGCCTAAAACCATAGAAAAAAAGGTATATGAAATAATTCAGGCTACAAAAGCCGTTACCGAAAAAGAGCAGTTCGGTCTTAAAAAAGATATCGAGTCAATGAACAAAGATGAGATAGAAAAAGAAATAAAACGTCTTGATAAAGAAATGAAGGCTGCCGCAAGAGATCTACAGTTTGAAAGGGCGGCACAGCTTAGAGATATTATTATCGAGATGAAAAAATCTCTTATATGAGAGGTGAATTATGTCAAAGGATAAAATAATAATTAAGGGCGCAAGACAGCATAACCTTAAAAATATAGATCTTGAAATACCAAGAGATAAACTTGTTGTTTTCACAGGAGTATCAGGCTCAGGCAAAAGCTCTCTTGCTTTTGATACTATCTATGCGGAGGGGCAGAGAAGATATGTTGAATCGCTTTCTTCCTATGCGCGCCAGTTCCTCGGGCAGATGGATAAGCCCGATGTGGACTATATCGAAGGTCTTTCTCCTGCCATTTCCATTGACCAGAAAACAACAAGCCACAATCCTCGTTCAACAGTGGGTACTGTTACAGAAATTTATGATTATTTAAGGCTTTTATATGCCCGCATTGGTGTCCCCCATTGTCCTAAGTGTGGAGAGGAGATCAAAAAACAGACTATTGATGATATTGTTGACCAGATCTCCGCATTTCCCGAAAGGACAAAAATACAGGTGCTTTCTCCTATAGTAAGAGGACGTAAGGGCGAGCATATAAAACTGCTTGAAGATGCAAAAAAAAGCGGATATGTAAGAGTACGTGTTGACGGAAGCATATTTGAGCTTACTGAAGAAATAAAGCTTGATAAGAATAAAAAACATAATATTGAAATAGTAATAGACAGAATAATCGTTAAAGAGGGTATACAGAAACGTCTTACTGAATCTGTTGAAGCCGCTTCTGCTTTATCAGGTGGTATCATAATAATTGATAAAGAAGGTGAAGATGTTGTTTTCAGCGAGAATTTTGCCTGTCCCGATTGTGGAATAAGTCTTTCAGAGATAGAACCGAGATTTTTCTCATTCAATAATCCAAGTGGTGCCTGCCCGGAGTGTTCAGGTCTTGGCATACAGATGAAGTTTGACCCCGATCTTATAATACCTGATAAGAATTTAAGCCTTAATATGGGTGCAGTATGTGCCCCCGGATTTAACTCTATCCCGTCACAGGACAGCATGACAGGAGCACTGTTTATTGCTCTTTCGGAAAAATATGGCTTTAGTCTTGATGTGCCTTACAAAGACCTTCCGGAAAATATTAAAAATATGCTTTTATATGGTACAGGCGGAGAAAAAGTAGAGGTCAAATATAAAAGTGCCAACGGATACGGAACATACTCCTTTAATTTTGATGGTATAATCAATAATATACAGCGAAGATACACCGAAACAAGCGAAACGATGAGGGCTGAATATGAGGAATATATGACAAAGTTCAAATGTCCTGTATGCAATGGCCAAAGGCTTAAAAAGGAGGCCTTAAGCGTACTCATTGACGGTAAAAATATATCCGAAGCAACTGCTATGACAATTGTCGAGCTTCGCGACTACTACAGAAATCTACCTTTATCTGAGAGAGAATTTGCTATTGGCGAGAGGATACTTAAAGAGATAGATACACGTCTTTCTTTCCTCGTTGATGTTGGTCTTGGCTATCTTACTCTTTCGCGTACAGCAAGTACGCTTTCAGGAGGAGAAAGCCAGCGTATAAGACTTGCAACACAGATAGGCTCAGGTCTTGTAGGTGTTATTTATATACTTGATGAGCCAAGCATAGGTTTACATCAGAGAGATAACGATAAGCTTATTTCTACCCTTAAGCATTTAAGAGATCAGGGTAATTCACTTATAGTTGTAGAACATGATGAGGATACTATGGCAAATGCTGATTATATTGTCGATATAGGGCCATTGGCAGGCGATAAGGGAGGAAACGTTGTTTTTGCCGGAAGCTATGACGATATACTTAATTGCGAAACATCTCTTACAGGGTCATATTTAAGCGGAAGAAGTAAAATTGAACTTCCAGATGTACGCCGTAAGGTAAATAAAGATAATGTGCTTAAAATAAAAGGTGCAAGAGAAAATAACCTTAGAAACATAAATGTTGATATACCTCTTGGTGTATTTACTTGCGTAACGGGTGTTTCGGGTTCAGGTAAAAGTTCTCTTGTGAATGAGATCCTATATAAGCATCTTGCAAGGGATCTTAACAGGGCAAAGATTAAACCCGGGGATCACGATGATATAACCGGTCTTGATAAACTCGACAAAGTAATAAATATAGACCAGTCACCTATAGGTAGAACTCCCCGTTCAAATCCTGCTACCTATACAGGACTTTTTGATATGATAAGGGATATATTTGCACAGACAAATGAAGCAAAGGAGAGAGGTTACAAAAAAGGGCGTTTCAGCTTTAATGTAAAAGGCGGAAGATGCGAGGCCTGCAGCGGTGATGGTGTTATAAAAATAGAGATGCATTTTTTACCGGATATTTATGTACCCTGCGAAACCTGTGGCGGTAAACGATATAACAGAGAAACGCTTGAGGTCAAGTATAAAGGTAAAACCATATCTGATGTTCTGGAAATGACTGTTGAGGAAGCGCTTGAATTCTTTGCTAATATTCCCAGGATAAAATCAAAGCTACAAACTCTTTACGATGTAGGTTTAAGCTATGTAAAACTTGGACAGCCTTCAACCACTCTTTCCGGTGGAGAAGCACAGCGAGTAAAGCTTGCAACAGAGCTTTCAAAACTTAGTACAGGCAAAACTATGTATATTCTAGATGAACCAACAACAGGCCTTCATGCAAGCGATGTACACAGGCTTATTCATATACTCCAGCGTCTTACAGAGGGAGGCAACACCGTTGTTGTTATAGAGCATAATCTTGATGTGATAAAGGTCAGTGACCACATTATAGACCTCGGTCCTGAGGGCGGAGACGGCGGCGGCATAGTTGTTGCTGAAGGTACCCCCGAAGAAATAAGCAGATGCGAAGCATCGTTTACAGGCAAATATCTTAAAAAGTATTTGCAATAATAAGTATAACTAATTATAATATAGTTGATATACAGGGCGGTCCATATCGCCTTGTATTTGTTTGTAAAGACAGGCATTTATCTTTGCAGTCATAATATATTCACTTTAAGAATATGATTACAATGACTTGTTTTTAGTAATAATGAAGTGAACAGGAGGATTAAAATGTCTGCAGTTGGTATTGGAAATAACAACACCGTAATCGTTATCGGTAAAATAATAGAACAATGTGTTTTTGACCACGAAGTATATGGTGAAGGCTTTTATACTTTCAAGGTTTCTGCTGACAGATTAAGTGAAAATTGTGATGAACTTCCTATAACTATTTCAGAAAGACTTATAGATAAAGAGCTTATTGTAAGCGGAAAGGCTGTACGTATATCAGGCCAGCTTCGTAGCTACAATAATTTTACAGATAAAAAGAATAAGCTTGTTTTAACTGTATTTGCAAGAGAAATAGAGCTTTTTGATAAAGTTCCTGAGGGAAACCCCAACTCAATTGAGCTTAATGGATTTATATGTAAGGAACCTGTTTATAGGGTAACTCCTTTCGGCAGGGAAATAGCTGATGTTCTTGTTGCAGTAAACCGTGCATATAAAAAATCAGATTACATACCCTGTATTGCATGGGGAAGAAATGCGCGATACGTTAATAAGCTTAATGTAGGTGATAATATCAAGCTCTGGGGAAGGATACAGAGCAGAGTATATCAGAAAAAAACAGAAGACGGTGTTGAGAAGAAAACCGCTTATGAAGTTTCTGTTTCGAGGATAGAATATATAGCAAAAGAAGAAACAGATCAAGATGCTTAAGGAGCTGAAATTTAATGAAAAAGGGTCATATATATACTTATTATGGCTGTGGAAAAGGTAAAACAACCCTTGCTATCGGTCAGGGCATGAGAGTTCTTGGTAATGAAAATACTGTTGTTATGTTGCAGTTTCTTAACCAGAATGAGTCAAAAGAGTTTTTAATACTTAATAAACTTGAGCCCGATTTCAGAGTTTTTGAATACGGCACTCTTCCTGAGGGCGTAAGCAAACTTACAGAAGAACAGGAAGCTGATGTAACAAATGATATAAAAATGGGCTTCGGTTTTGCAAACAAGATAATTGAAACAGGTGAAAGCGATATGCTTATCCTTGACGGTATACTGGATGCTGTGAGTAAAGGCTATCTTTGTGAAGATACTCTTTGTGAGACACTTTCAAAAAAAGAATCCTATATGGATATTATCCTGACAGGAAACGATTATAACGAAAAAATTGCGGAGCTTTCGGATTTTGTATACAGTATAAAAACAGAAAAATTCACAGAAGCTGAATAAATTATAGAGGACGGATTTATATCCGTCCTTTTTTTGTCTTAATTTTGCTTTTATTTTTAGCTCGTTATTACAAAAAATAACAGTATAAAAGGTATATAATTCTTTTTGGGTGATGATTATGCAGGTGAAGATTTATATAGATGTTATTTTTTTTATTAACTTTGTTATGGATCTTTTTATACTTTCACTCACATCTTTTATCACTAAAAGCAGTACCTCTTTTTTACGTCTTTTATTATCCTCATCAACAGGATCATTTTTATACTGTATCATTATTTATTTAGCCGATTTTTATTACTACAGCAATATTTTTATGTGTTTTATAATAATGGCCGTAATAACAATAATATGCTTTAAAACATATAATGTTAGACAATTCATCAGGAACTGTTTATTTACATATTTGATTTCAACAGTAATAGGTGGGATTTGTTTTTATATTTATTACCTTTTTAGACTTAAATATTTCTCGTTTGTACTGCTTATAGCCTCATCATTTGTCTTTTTCATTATCGTAAAACTTTTTGTAGGCCTAATTGATGTATATATTATCGATAGAAAAAAATATTGTGAAATAGATGTTGGGATAAATGGGCGTTCATATAGCCTTACTGCAATTATAGATACAGGGGCCTATCTAAAAGATGAGATAAGTGGTCATACGGTAATAATAGCTGAAGAAAAAGTTTTTGGTAATTTGGATGAATACAAAAAAACATTTATACCCTTCAGAAGCCTCGGAAATGATGAAGGGGTACTTCCTGCGGTGTACGGACAGTGGGCAATAATAAATAAAAAAATAATAAAACCTGTAATAATAGGGGTCTATGACAAAAAGCTTTCTGATAGCTTTAATGCCATAATAAGCCCTGAAGCAATAGGAGGTTACTATGAAAATATTTAAAATTATTGTTGAATTATTAAGGCTTAAAAGAAAGAATACAGTTTTCTATATATGTGGAAGCGATACATTTCCTCCGCCACTTACAAAACAAGAAGAATGGGAATTACTAAAAGAGCTTCCTGATAATACAGATAAAGTTAAATCTATCCTTATTGAGCGAAATCTGCGCCTGGTCGTGTACATAGCGAGAAAATTTGAAAATACGGGAATAAATATCGAAGACCTTATATCAATTGGTACTATAGGGCTGATAAAAGCGATTAATACTTTTGATACTGCTAAAAACATAAAGCTTGCAACATACGCTTCAAGATGTATAGAAAATGAGATACTTATGTTTTTGAGACGCAATAACAAAACCAAAGCGGAGGTATCCA